>DATKFF010000542.1:0-3281 GCA_035511595.1 Solirubrobacteraceae bacterium
CCAAGCGGCGGCTCAGGGAGCCCCGGCAGCTCGGGCGGTAACGGGGGCTCCGGCGGCACGAGCTCGAGCGGCACCACGACATCCTCGAGCACAAGCCCGTCTAGCCAGGGGACCTACAACTCGACGGCTCACAAGCCTGCCCCCAAGCGCGTCCAGAAGAAGACGAAGAAGAAGCCCAAGCCCAGGGCGAAGAAGCGGCACACGACGCGCAAGCGCAAGCACGTCAAGAAGCGGTCCCGCGCGAAGCGCACGACGCGCCGCCGCTGATCAGGCGACGGCGTGCTCGATCGCGCCGAGATTCCCGATCTCGATCCGGATCACGTCGCCTGAGCTCAGGAACTGCGGCGGGTCGAGGCCCATCCCCACGCCGCTGGGCGTCCCGGTAAGGATCAGGTCGCCTGGCTGCAGCGTGCAGGTCTCGGAGATGAAGTCGACGAGCGCCTGGCAGCCGAAGATCATGTCGGACGTGTTGGAGTCCTGGCGCAGCTCGCCGTTGACCCAGGTCCGCAGTGGCAGGTTCTCAGGGTCGGGGACCTCGTCGGCGGTCGTGATCCAGGGCCCGAACGGGCAGAACGTGTCCGCCCCCTTGGCGCGGGTCCACTGCGGCTCACGTCCCTGCAGGTCACGGGCGGTCACGTCGTCGGCGACGCAGTAGCCGGCGATCCGGCCGCCGGCGCCCATCACGATCGTCAGCTCACCCTCGTAGTCGAGCCGGCGGACCACCTCGGGGCAGCGGATCGGGCCGCCGGGCGGCGCGACAGAGCCGCGGACCTTGACGAACACGATCGGCCACTCGGGCTTCTGCCCGCCGGTCTCCTCGATGTGCTTGGCGTAGTTCAGCCCGATCGCGTAGATCGTGGCCGGAGCAGGAATCGGCGCCAGCAGCGTCACCTCGGACAGCGGCCACGAGGCCTCTCCAAGCAGCGGCGCGGCGCCCGCGAGCACGTCGACGACCTGGAGATCGTCCCCGAGCGCGGCGACCCGGTCGCCCTGCACCTGCCCGGCCATCACCCGATCGTCGCCGGGGGCTTGAAACGTGGCCAGCTTCACTGGCGCGGGAGCCTACGCGATCGCTTCGACCTCGCTCGAGGCGAGCACGTGAGTGACCGGCAGTCCGAGCCCGCGCGCCTTGCTGATCAGGTCGAGCTTCAACCAGCGGGAGACGCCGAGCGGCAACGTCGAGATGATGATCTCGTCGTAGTTGCCGAGGTTGACCGCGTCCTGGATCGCCATCAGCGGCTCGGAGTCCCCGATGTCGCCGGTGACCTCCTGACCCGCGGCTTCCGAGAGCTTCGGGAGCGCATCGGCAAGCACACGGCGGGCCTCATCCTCCCCCGCCTCGAGCGGATCGACGACCTTGTGCATGCCGTGCGGCTGGCGTGGCACCACCAGGTGGAACCTCGCCGGCCCACGTCGGGCGCGTTCGCGGACCGCCTCGACCAGGGGAGCAGTCGCCGCTGTCTGGTGGGCGACGACGAGCACGTTGGCTTGCTCTGACATGAATTCCTCCCGGCAAGCGAAGCTTTGCGGTATGCGGTGGGGCGAGTATCCCACCGCCCCAGGGGTCAGGCAAGCCGCGGTTACGCAAGCCGCGCGGCGAGCGCGCGGGCGTTCATGTGGGCGATCGACTGGATCGAGATCTGGGGGTTGACCCCCGAGGCCGTCGGGAAGCTCGAGCCGTCCATCACGTACAGGTCACGCACGTCCCAGGTCTGGCCGGTGGGGTCGCACGCGGAGGTGGCGGGCGAGCCGCCCATCCGCGCCGAGCCCATGATGTGGAACGAGCCGAGCGACACCTGGCCGGGCCCGTAACCGGCGGCGTCGGCCTCTGCCATGAAGCGGGCGCGCCCGGCACCGTCGCCGGTCGGGTCGTAGGAGGCCCACTTCGTCTGCGAGCTGAAGATCCGGCGCGCGCCGGCCGCCTCGAGGATCTGGGCAGCGCCGTCGATCCCGGTTCGGAGGTGGTCGGTGTCGAACGCCGAGAGCTTGTAGCGGACGACGGGTTGTCCGTCGCGCCCGACGCGGACCTCGCCGCCGTCACGGTCGCGCAGCAGCACCCCAATCGGCACCGAGTTCGACATCGTCTGCATCAGCTCGAGGTGCTCACGAGCGCCGCGCCACGGGACGAACTGGATGTACAGGTGCGGATGGTTGGCGGCGGTCTCGAACTTCAGCCCGTAGCCGTCGTGCAGGTCACGCATCGCGTCGGAGTAGAGCGCCTGCATGACGCCCTCCCACGGTTTCAGCTGCTCGTCGAAGACGCCGAACACCGCGGTCGCCGGGTGCAGCTTCAGGTGCTTGCCGATGTTGGGGTTCTGAAGCCCGGAGCGCCGCAACAGCGCCGGCGTGTGGAGCGCGCCGCAGGAGGCGACCACCGCCCGGGCCCGGACCGTGAACGGGCGACCGTCGGCGGTGCGCCCCGTGATGCCGCGGGCGGCGCCGCCCTCGACGAGCACGCGCTCGACGTTGGCGCGGATCAACAGCCGGGCGCCGGCCGCCGAGGCGTCGGCGAGCCAGGTCTTGACGACCGACTGCTTGGCCCCGACCCGGCAACCCATCCCGCAGTAGCCGCACTCCTTGCCCTGGGCGCAGTTGCGGACCCCCCGCGGCATCGCGTCGATATGCCACCCGAGCGCGAGGCAGCCGTCGCGGAGCTTCTGGTCACGGGTGGACGGATCGTTGTACTCCTGGCTCACGCCGAGCCGCTCGCAGACCGCGTCCAGGCTGGCGGTGTAGTCCTCTGAGGTGAACGCACTCACTCCGTGGGAGGCCCACTCGGCGCGTACGTCGTCGGGTGTCCGGAAGGACGTCGTGTAGTTGACGACGGTGCCGCCGCCCAGGCACGAGCCCGCGATCAGCGACACGCTCTGGTCGTGGCTGGCGCTCGGGGCGCCCATGTAGAAACGGGTCAGCGCGCCCGCCTCGGAGCCGTCGAAATCCTGATCGTCGTAGTAGTCGCCCGCCTCGACCACGATCACGTCGAGGCCCGCGCCGGCGAGCACCCCTGCGGCAGCGCCGCCGCCCGCGCCTGATCCGACGATCACGACGTCGCACTCGAGCGCCGTGTCGCGGTCGGGGGTGGACGGCCGGAGCGCCTTCGGCGCCGCGTCGGGGAGCGCACCCAGCGGACCGTCGTAGCCGATCGCGTCCCACGCCGGATTCGGCGCACCGCCGGCGGCGGGGAGCATGTAGTAGAAGAGCAGCGCGCCTTTGCGGAGCGCCTGGAAGACGGCGCGGCGCTGGGGCAGCCGGGAGTCGGCCCACCCGAGCAATGCCTGCTC
>DATKFF010000543.1:0-6863 GCA_035511595.1 Solirubrobacteraceae bacterium
GACCAACGACGACGTGCACAACAACGTGATCGCCAAGAACGACGGCGTCACCAACCACAGTCCGTTCACCGACGAGAACGGCAAGCCGTACACGGGCTACCAGGTCGGTGTGGCCGACACGGGGAACAACGACCAGGTCCACGACAACGCGGTCAGCTCGAGCGACGGCGCGTTCGGCCCCTTGGTCACGCCCGGGGGAGAGTTCCTGGCTCCGATCGACATCCAGACGTACCCGCCGATCGACAGCCATGTTCACGGCAACCAGTACAACGGGGCACCGACGAACCCGCCGTACTCGGGGTAGCGGCATCGAGCCCGAGGCCCCGCCGGCGGCGGGGCCTCGTGCGCCGCTACTGCTCCAGGTAGCTGCGCGCCGCGCGACCGTCCGGCTCGGTCAGCTCGACGGCGAGCGTCGACCAGGCGAAGCTCGTCGCTCCCATGCCCTCGCCGGTGTACGGGTTGTAGTACTCCCGCAGCCCGTTGGCCGCCACGGGCACGGCGAGCCTCCGCGCCAGCTCCTCCGCTTGCTCGCCGTAGCCGAGCCGAACGAGCCCCAGCCACACGAGCCAGGCGGCGTTGATCCACGTCGGCCCACGCCAGTAGCGGCGAACCGCCAGGTACACCCGGTCGTTGACCGAGAACGCCGGATCCTCGGCCGAGACGGAGGGAGGGGGAACCGGAAGCCAGAACCGCTTGGCGTCAAGGAGATACTCCTCGACCAATCGCCGTCCGATCTGCTCGGGGAGATCCGGGAGCGCCAGCGGGGCCAGCGCGGTCCAGGTCAGCGCCGGCCGGCGCTGTAGGGCGGGGCGCGCGAGCGGCCAGAACAACCCAGTGGACTCGTCGTACATCCGCTCGACGATCGCCGGGGTGAGCGACGGCTGCCCGAGCGCCATCCGGGAGAGGCTCCACAGCACGTTGGTCATCACCTCGCAGCAGACGGGTCCGCCGGCGTCTGCGATCCGGCGCAGGTCGTAGCCGAGCCGGCGGTTGCGGCGCACGAGTCCCAGATAGCCGGGGCGGCTGTGCGCGCGCCTGCCCCAGATCGCGTCGAATTGCGGGGAGGCGTCGAGCCCCGACTCATCGGGCTGCACGATCCAAATCAGACCGTCGCCGTCGAGGTCCCGGTTGGCGAGCAGCCATTCGTGGTGCCTAGCGATGCCTGGCTCCTCGGCGGGATCGCCGACCGCGATCCGCCAGGCCCACGCCAGCAGGGGCGGCTGGATGCTCGCGGTCATCCCGTCGTCGCGGGAGACGATGTTGTAGGTAAAGCGCCTCACGTCCCGCGGCGGCCCGGTCCAGAAGATCGTGTGGCCAATGAACCCGTCCGCTCGCTGCGCGGCCAGAAGCGAGCCGAGCTCGGCGCGCGAGCGCGCGGCCTCAAACCGCCGCCACGTGATCGCCGTAAAGCACGAGTCCCAGTACCACTGCCACGGATAGTGACCGGGACTCGGCTGGGTGTAGGCGAACCGGACGCCATCGCGCGGGCGGGTGCCGTCCTTCCAATTCGTTCGCAGCGTTTGCTCGCAGACGGAACGAACGGCGCCAACGAGGTCTTGCTCGAGCACGGCCGGCACTCTTTCAGCAGCGGCCGCTCAGGCGTCCTGCGGGCGCTCGTGTAGGACCCGGCGGGCGAGGAACTCGACCAGCGTCTCAGCGGCGCCGGCCGGTTCGTCCTCCCACACGAAGTGCCCCGCGTCGTCGAATACGGCAAGCTCCGATCCGGGGACCTCGTCGTAGAACCGGCGCGCCATTTTCACGGTCGCGAAGCGGTCCTGTGCGCCCCACAGGATCAGGGTCGGCAGCGCGAGTTCGGCCAGGCAGCCCTCATAGGGCTCGAGCTTCTCGAAGTCGCCCGAGCGGTAAAGCTCCAGGTGGCCGTTTCTGCGCATGTCGCCGTCGAACCCCTTCCAGTACTCGTCGAGCGCGTCCTCCGTGATCCCGGTGGAGACGGCGGATAGCGCCTGTCCAAACCCGTCGCGCGTGTACGCCGCGATCAGTCGCTCGCCCTCGCCGGGGGTGCGCATCACGTTCGCCAGGTCGTGCCAGCGGCGGTCGGCGAAGAAGCCGCCGTCGGAGATCACGAGCGCGCGTGCGGCACCCGGGTTGTCACACGCCCACCGGAGCCCGATCGGCACGCCCCAGTCGTGGGTGACGAGCACCACCGGAGCGAGCCCGAGCTCGGCGACGAACCGCTGCAGCGCCTCGATGTGGCGCTCCCAAGTCCCGGGCGGCTGCGGCTCGGAGTCGCCGTAGCCGGGAAGATCAGGTGCCAGTCCCCGCCAGCCGGCTTCGCCAAGCGCGGCGAGCGCCTCACGCCACATATAGGACGACTCGGGGTAGCCGTGCACAAGCACGACCGGGATTCCGTCTGCAGGGCCGGTCTCGCGATAGGCGAGGCCCCCGGCCTGCGCGAGCGAGCTCATCCCCGGTGAACGTGGAGCGGCACGAGCGCGCGCAGCGCGTCACAGAGCCTCGGCGGTACCTGGAGCTGTCCGGCGGCCGCGGCGCGAAGCGCCTCCTCGAGCTGCACGCCGAGGCCCTTCGACCCCAGCTGGATCTCGTACTCGGCGACGTCGTCGGCGATGCGGGTCACGGCCGCTGGCGCGTCGCTCCGCTCGAGCAGCTTCTGCATGCTCTCGTTGTCCTCGGCGACGAGCGCGGTGAACCGCGTGATCCCCTCCTCACGCGCTCGGTCGGTGAGGCGGCCGAGCAGCAGTTTCCCGAGCCCCCGGTGCTGCCAGTCGTCGGCGACCGTGATCGCTACCTCGGCCCGGGACGGGTCGGCCGGATCCCGGACGAAGCGTCCGACCGCGACGCCCCTGCCCGTGCGCGGGTCGGTAGCCCCGAGCGCCTCGTGGTTGTGGCCGTCGACGTCGGTCAGGTAGCGGAGCTCCGTCTGTGTGAGCTTCGGCTTCGGTCCGAGGAAGCGGAGGCGGCGGGACTCCTCGCTCAGCCTCGCGAATGCGTCGGCCAGTAGCGGCGCGTCGGCCGGGGTGATGCGGCTGAAGACGACCTCGGCGCCGTCGCGGAGCGCGACCGGCCCTTGCTCGTTCGCGGTGACCCTGGGGCGCTGGGGGCGATGGGCGCCCCGGGCGTGCGCGCCGTCCCGCCAGCTCCGTGTATCCGAAGGGATCCAGACCATCCGGCGACCAGTTTGACGGATCGGCTCCCGGACTTCTGTGACGTTGCCTCGGTCGGGGAGGGTCCCGGTTCCGTCCATTCGATGGGGGAACATATGTTCGCGTGCACCGCGCGGCGACGATCCTCCACGCAGATCTCGACTCGTTCTACGCCTCGGTGGAGCAGCGCGACGATCCGCGCCTCCGCGGGCGGCCGGTGATCGTCGGCGGCGGCGTCGTGCTGGCGGCCAGCTACGAGGCCAAGGCACTCGGCGTCAGGACGGCGATGGGCGGCGGGCAGGCACGGCGATTGTGTCCCGAGGCGGTGGTCGTATCGCCGCGGATGTCGGCCTACGTCGAGGCCAGCCGGGCAGTCTTCAGGCTGTTCGAGGAGACCGCGCCGATCGTCGAGGGCCTGTCGATCGACGAGGCGTTCCTCGATGTCCGCGGGCTCGAGCGGATTTCCGGCACTCCGATCGAGATCGCGGCGCGCCTGCGTCGTGAGGTGCGTGAGCAGATCGGCCTTCCGATCACGGTGGGGATCGCGTGCACCAAGTTCCTCGCCAAGGTCGCGAGCGCCGTGGCGAAGCCGGACGGGCTGCTCCTGGTCCCTCCCGGGGGGGAGCTCGAGTTCTTGCACCCGCTGCCGGTCGAGCGCCTGTGGGGCGTGGGCCGGGTCACGTCGGAGAAGCTCCGAGCCCGCGGCATCAAGACGGTCGCCGAGGTAGCGCAGATCCCCGAGGACGCGCTCGTGGCGATGCTGGGGCGGGCATCCGGGCGCCACCTCCACGCGCTTGCCAACAACCACGATCCCCGCCCGGTGAAGGTCCGCGCCCGCCGGCGCTCGATCGGCGCCCAGCACGCGCTCGGCCGCGGACCCAAGAGCGCGGCCGAGCAGGTCTCGACGCTCGCGGGGCTCGTCGACCGCGTCGCCCGCCGGCTGCGCAAGGGCGAGCGGCTGTGCCGCACGGTCGTGATCCGGATGCGCTTCGACGACTACACCCGCGCCACCCGCTCGCACACGATGCTCGAGGCGACCTGTCAGACGCAAGCAATCCTGGCGACCGCCAGGGAGCTGCTGGCGGCCTCGACGCCGATGATCGAGCGGCGCGGGCTGACCCTGATCGGCGTCAGCCTCACGAATCTGACGCCCGGGGCGTGGGTTCAGCTGGCGCTGCCCTTCGCCGAGAGCGTCGAGCTCGACTCGGCGTTGGACGCGGTCAGGGAGCGGTTCGGATCGGCGGCGATCACTCGGGCCGCGCTGCTCGGCCGCGACCCGGATCTCACGGTGCCGCTGCTGCCCGACTAGCTCGGATCGATTCCGCTCAGCAGCCGGCGCCGGGCCGAGTGCCGCCAGGCGCGAGGCAGTTGATCGTGATCCGCGGTGCGCGTCGGGCTCGGACGGTGAACGAGTAGTACTTCCCGATCCAGCTCGGCCGGGTGATCGTGATGATGATCCGGGCCCCGGTCCGGAGATGGTGCTTGACGAAGCTTTGGGTCAGGTTCACCGTCCCGTTACTCGAGCAGGTGCGCTTTCCGTTCGTTCCGCACCGCCTGGTCCGCGACACGACCGCTGCGCGCTTGGCGAACGGACATCCCTTGCCCTGGCACTTGACGACCACGGTCGCGCCCGACGCGCCGTTGACGACGAGCGCCATGACGGTGGTGTAGGTGGGCGTGTAGAAGAACGTCCATTGCATCGTTGAGGTCAGCGCCCCACGCGCTTGCGGCGGTTGGACGTTCACCGGCGCCGCCGAAGTCGCGGACCCCGTGAAATTGCGGTCGCCGCTGTATCTGGCGGTGATGCTGTGTGTCCCTCTGCTCGCGTAGGTGATCGTGCACGTCGCGCCTCCGCTTGACAGCGGCTGGCTCAGACAGCCTGAGATCGGCTGGCCCCGGTCGAGAAACTGGACTGAGCCGGTGGGCCCGATCGGGCCGGGGCGGGTTGGCGGCGCGGCGACCGTGGCGGTATAGGTCGTCTTCGCGCCCACGTACGCCGTGCTTGACGCATCGAGCGACGTGGAGGTCGAGTCGCGTGCGACAGTGACCGGATTCGTCGGGCTAGCCGAGGGCGTGATGTTTGACCCCGGACCCGGGGTGAAGACGGCAGTGAGCTCTGGGGTGCCCGCTGCAAACGACGCCTGGCACGTGACCGTGACGCTTTGGGCCGTGGGCGCGACGGCTACGTTCGCGCAGCCGCTGATCGCGTTGCCGCCGTTTTTGAAGGCGATCGAGCCCGACGGTGCCGCGGCGCCGTTGATCGAGGTCACCGTGGCCACCAGGATCACTGCCTGGTTCGTCACGGCTGAGTTGGGCGAAGCCGCGAGCGCGGTGGTCGTCGCGACGGGACCGAGAGGCGACACGGGTCCAAGGGACGCGCTCGTGACCGCCAACCCGCCCGCGACGTTCGATGCCGTGACCGTGACGCTCACATATGTCCCCACGTCGGCGGCGGACAGCGTGTCCGTCGGGCCCGTTGTCCCGTCCGACCAGGCATACGAGTAGCTGATTGGCAGGGTTCCCGACCATCCGCCCGGGTTCGCCGTCAGCATGGCGCCCTGTTGAGCGGTACCCGAGATTGTCGGGAGCGAGATGTTTTGGAGACTTGCCGGCGGGGTCACGGGACCGACGCTCGCGGTGGCCGTCGGCGGAGGTACAGGGGCCACGGAGTTGTGAGCGGTGACCGTGACCGTCACGGTCTGGCCGACGTCAACCGCCGCGAGCGTGTCAGTCGGGCCCGTGGCGCCATCGGACCAGGCGTAGGTGTAGGTCGGCACGGGGAATCCCGACCAGGTGCCGGGGTTAGCGGTGAGCGTCGCGCCCTGCTCGTGGAGGCCCGTGATCGTCGGCGGCGAAGTGTTCACGGGCGGCCCCTTCACCGCCGCCGTCTTCACGCTAGCGGTGGCGCTGCCAATGGAGTTCGACGCGGTCTCGGTGAAGGTCACGGCCTTGCCGACATCCGCCGCCGACAGCGTGTCGGTGAGCCCCGTGGTCCCGTCCGACCAGCTGTAGGTGTATGTCGGCGCCGGGTAGCCGCCCCAGGTGCCCGGATGTGCGGTGAGCGTGTCGCCTTGAAGAACGGTTCCGGTAATCGTCGGCGCGGGGGTGTTGACAGGGGGAGCGGTCACCGGCCCGACGGGCGCGCTCGTTACCGATACGCTTCCGGTTGAGTCCGTTGCAGTGACCGTGACGGTCACCATCTGGCCCACGTCGGCTGCGGAGAGGGTGTCGGTGGTACCGATGGCGCCGTCCGGCGACCACAAGTAGGTGTAGGTCGGCGCCGTGCCCGTGCATGTCCATACGCTTGGCGTGAGCGTGGCGCCCAGCTGTGGCGTCCCCGAGATCGTCGGCGCGGCGGGACAGACGAGGTCCCCTGGGACCGCGCCCGAGGGCGCCGCGAGCAACCACCAGCCTGCGGCGCTCAAAAGAACGACCATGCCGATGACGAGCAGCGACCGATGCAGCGCTCTCAGCGCTGGAGCTGGCTCTTCCATCCGTGGTTCGCCGAATCTGAAGCGAAACCGGTCCGTACCCAACAACGAGCCGGGCCACGGAACGCTCGCGCTCGATTTGTGAACGCTCCAAAGCCGCAGCAGCGGCGTCCGGACCACGGAAGCCCGCATCAGAGGGCGCCGTTGGATAGGTGTGGCGCTCCACGAGCGCAGCGATCTTGCCGACGCCGAAGAGGAACTACGCCGCTCCGACGAGCGTGGTGATCCCGCGGGCGCGTTCAACCTAGGC
>DATKFF010000544.1:0-6323 GCA_035511595.1 Solirubrobacteraceae bacterium
CTATCTGCTGATCCTCGGGATCGACCGCGTATGACCCCTCCGCTCGTCGCCTTCATCGGCCACCTGGGCGGGGCCGACTTCTTCGGCCTCGTCGTCTCGGTGATCGTTTGCGCATACCTGCTGTACGCGCTCCTGCGCGGGGAGAAGTTCTAGTCGCATGACGTTCCTCGGCTGGCTGACGATCGTCGTCTTCGTGCTGGTCGTGACGGCCGCCGCGATGCCGTTCGGTCGGTACATGGCCGCCGTCTATACGGGGGAGCGCACGATCCTCGACCCCCTGTTCCGCACCCCGGAGCGGCTCTTGTACCGGGTCCTGCGGGTCGATCCGAACAGGGAGCAGGACTGGAAGGCGTACGCCAAGAGCCTGATCATCTTCTCGCTCGCGGGATGGCTGCTGCTCTATCTGATCCTGCGTACGCAGACGCTCTGGAACTTCACGGGCCTCAACCCGATGCACTACCACTCGGGCACCTGGGACGTGACGTTCAACACCACTTCGTCGTTCCTCACGAACACGAACTGGCAGTACTACAGCGGCGAGACGACGATGAGCTACTTCAGCCAGATGGCTGGGCTCACGGTGCAGAACTGGCTCTCCGCAGGCATCGGCATAGTGGTCGCCGTCGCGTTGATCCGCGGGATCATCTCCCGCAGCGGCCGGGGCATCGGGAACTTCTGGCACGACCTGATCAGGACGATCCTCTACGTGCTCGCGCCGGTGACGATCATCTACGCGTTGGTGCTCGTCTCCCAGGGCTCGATCCAGAACTTCTCTCACTACCTGAGCTTCAACGGGATCACCGGCCTGGGCAACCACGTCGCGCAGGGGCCGGTCGCCTCGCAGGAGGCGATCAAGATGCTTGGCACCAACGGCGGCGGGTTCTTCAACGTCAATTCCGCCCACCCGTTCGAGAATCCGGACGGGTTCACGAACTTCCTCGAGATGTTCTCGGTGCTGCTGATCCCGGCATCGCTCGTGTTCATGTACGGCCGGATGTCGGGCAACCGCCGCCAGGGGTACGCGATCTACTCGACGATGGCGATCATGTTCATCGGCGCCGTGGCGGTCGCTTACATCGCTGAGGCGCACGGCTCGCCGGCGCAGCACGCGGCCGGTTTGCACACGCACGTGTTCACGGGCTCGAGCGGTGGCAACCTCGAGGGGAAGGAGCAGCGATTCGGGATCGCCGGCTCGGCGCTGTTCGACGTCGTGACAACCGTCACCTCGTGCGGAGCGGTTAACAGCGCGATCGAGTCGTTCACCGGAATCGGGGGTGCCGTGCCGTTCGCCAACCTCTCAGCCAGCGAGGTGATCTTCGGCGGGGTGGGCACCGGCCTCTACTCGATCCTGCTGTACGTGCTGTTGGCGGTTTTCATCGGCGGCCTGATGGTCGGGCGCACGCCCGAGTACCTCGGCAAGAAGATCGAGGGGCGGGAGATCAAGCTCGTCGCGCTTGGCCTGCTGATCACGCCCCTGACTGCACTGTTCAGCACGGCGCTCGCGACGGCTAGCAGTGCCGGCCGTGCGTCGATCTCGGCGGCCGCCACCGGCCCACAGGGGTTCTCCGAGACCTTCTACGCCTACCTCTCGCAGGCGAACAACAACGGCTCGGCGTTCGCCGGCTACACCGGCTACATCCAGCCGAATGCCGGCAACCTCGGGGCGCACGGGATCAAGTTCGCGGACATCCTCGGCGGCTTCACGATGATGTTCGCGCGATACGCGCCGATCCTGTTCGCGCTCGCGGTCGCCGGGGCACTCGCCGGCAAGCGGGTCAGCCCCGCCGGCCTCGGCACGATGCGGACCGACAACCCAACGTTCGTCGTCCTGCTGATCGGCGTGATCGTCCTGGTGGGCGCGCTCACCTTCTTCCCAGCCCTGCTGCTCGGCCCGATTGTTCAGGGCCTGACAGGACACCTGTACTGAGATGAGAAGAGACGTCATCACTTCCGTAATTGGAATCGTCCTCCTGACCCTGGTGCTTGGGATTATCTACCCGCTGTTCATAACCGGCGTCAGCCAGGTGGCCTTCCCGGGCAACGCCAATGGCCAGAAGGTCTACGTTCACGGCAAGCTCGTCGGCTCGAAGATCATCGGCCAGAACTTCGCCGACCAGGTGGTCAAGAACGGCAAGCCGCAGGTCGACAAGAACGGCAACCCGGTCACCAATCCGGACCCGAGGTACTTCCAGTCTCGCCCGTCCGCGACCGTGCCGCCGAACAACGGCGCTGCGAGCACGTTCTCGAACCTGGGCCCCAACAACGTCGCCACCGAGCAGGCGATCGCCGCCAACATCGCGGCCTATATCGCGCTCGAAAAGCCATACGTGCCAGGGCTCACCGCCGCCAAGGTGCCGGTCGACGCAGCCGACAGCTCCGGGTCTGGATTGGATCCCGATATCTCGCCGGCGAACGCCGACATCCAGGCCCACCGGGTCGCGGCCGTTCGGCACTTGCCGCTCTCGCAGGTGATGAACCTCATCTCTAAGTACACCCACGGGCGGGGACTCGGATTCTCGGGCGAACCGGGCGTCAACGTGCTCGAGCTGAACCTCGCCCTCGACCGTGTCACCGGAGGACGCTGATGTCGGCAACCGCTCCCGCGCCCTCTTCCCCGCCGCCATCGGGGACACCCTCGGAACGCCGCGCGGTCTCGCTGTTCCAGCCCGAGATCGTCCGCAGCGCGCTGATCGACAGCTTCGTCAAGCTCGATCCGCGCGTCCAGATCCGCAACCCGGTGATGTTCGTGGTGGAGATCGGCGCGGTGATCACGACGGTCACCTGGTTGATCCAGGTGTTCGGCGGCAAGGCTCTCGGGGGCCACGACCCTTCTTGGTACACGTTTACGATCTCGTTCTGGCTTTGGCTGACGGTCGTGTTCGCGAACATGGCCGAGGCGTTCGCCGAGGGCCGGGGCCGCGCCCAGGCGGACACGTTGCGCGCGATGCGCCAAGAGACGGTCGCGACGATGAAGGACGGGACGACCAAGCAGGCCTCCGAGCTCGTGCGCGGCGACGTCGTCGTCGTCGATGCGGGCGAGCTGATCCCCGGCGACGGAACCGTGATCGAAGGAATCGCGTCGGTCGACGAATCCGCCATCACCGGCGAGTCGGCCCCAGTGATCCGCGAGTCGGGCGGTGACCGCAGCGCGGTGACGGGCGGGACCCGGGTGCTCTCGGACCGGATCGTGGTGCAGATCACGCAGGAGCCCGGCCAGTCGTTCCTCGACCGGATGATCATGCTGGTCGAGGGCGCGGAGCGGCGCAAGACCCCGAACGAGATCGCGCTGAACATCCTGCTGGCCGGGCTCACGCTGATCTTCATGATCGTCGTTGCGACGCTGCGCCCGTTCGGCCTGTTCGCGCGCACGCCGATCTCCGACACGACCCTGATCTCACTGCTGGTCGCGCTGATCCCGACGACCATCGGCGCGCTCCTGTCGGCGATCGGGATCGCGGGCATCGACCGGCTGGTGCGCCGCAACGTGCTTGCGCTATCGGGCCGCTCGGTGGAGGCCTCCGGCGACGTGGACGTACTGCTGCTCGACAAGACAGGGACGATCACGATCGGGAACCGGCTCGCGAGCGAATTCATCCCGATGCCGGGCGTGCCCGAGGCCGAGCTGGCCGAGGTCGCACAGCTCTCCTCGCTCGCGGATGAGACGCCCGAAGGCCGTTCGATCGTGGTGCTCGCGAAGCAGTACGGGATCCGTGAGCACGACATGAAAGACCTGCACGCGGAGTTCGTGCCGTTCACCGCGCAGACCCGGATGAGTGGGGTGAACCTCGATGGTCGCCAGCTGCGCAAGGGCGCCGGCGACGCGATCATCGCGTGGGTCGGCTCCGAGGGCGGACGCGCGCCGGCGGAGCTGCAGCCGGCACTCGACCGGATCGGGCGAGAGGGCGGCACCCCGCTCGCGGTCGCGCGCGATTCCCAGGTGATGGGCGTGATCTACCTGAAGGACACGATCAAGGAGGGCATGCGCCAGCGCTTCGATCACCTCCGCGCGATGGGGATTCGGACGATCATGATCACGGGCGACAACCGGCTCACCGCCGCGAAGATCGCCGAGGAGTCGGGCGTCGACGACTTCCTGGCCGAGGCGACGCCGGAGGCGAAGCTTTCGCTGATCAAGGATCAGCAGGCGAGCGGGCGGATGGTCGCGATGACCGGTGACGGCACCAACGACGCGCCCGCGCTCGCGCAGGCCGACGTTGGCGTGGCGATGAACACGGGTACGCAGGCCGCGCGCGAGGCCGGAAACATGGTCGACCTCGACTCCAACCCGACGAAGCTGATCGAGATCGTCGAGGTCGGCAAGCAGCTGCTGATCACGCGCGGCGCGCTGACCACGTTCTCGATCGCCAACGACGTTGCCAAGTACTTCGCGATCCTGCCGGCGATCTTCATCGCCACGTGGGCGTACGCCGGCAGCCACGGCAAGGGTCCCCTGCACGTGCTCAACATCTTGAGCCTCGGCACGCCGCGGTCCGCGGTGATCTCCGCGATCATCTTCAACGCGCTCCTGATCCCGGCGTTGATCCCGGTCGCGCTCCGAGGGGTCAGCTACCGGCCGATCGGCGCAAGCGCGCTGCTCCGGCGCAATCTGTGGATCTATGGGCTTGGTGGGATCGTCGCCCCGTTCATCGGGATCAAGCTGATCGACCTCGTCGTTCATAACATCATCGGTGCATGAACGATGAAATCCGGTCCAGCGCTGCACCAGGCCTGACCGGAGCTGAGCAAGCGCGCCGGGGGCATCTGCGCGTTTTCCTGGGGATGGCCGCGGGTGTAGGCAAGACCTTCCGGATGCTCGTCGAAGGCCACGCCGAGCAGGAGGCCGGCCGCGACGTGGTCATCGGGCTTCTCGAGACGCACGGCCGGGCCGAGACCGCGGCGCTGGCCGAGGGCTTACCGATGATCCCCCGGCGCCGGGTGGACTACCGCGGCACCGAGGTCGAGGAGATGGACCTCCCAGGGATCCTCCTGCGGGCGCCGGAGCTGTGCCTGATCGACGAGATCGCTCACACCAACCCTCCGGGGCTCGAGCACGCCAAGCGCTACGAGGACGTCGACGACGTGCTCGCCGCCGGGATCGACGTGCTCTCGACGGTCAACGTCCAGCATCTGGAGTCGCTCAACGACACGATCGCCGAGCTCACGGGCGTCCGGGTGCGTGAGACGATCCCGGACGACGTGCTCGGGCGCGCGGACGAGGTCGTGATGATCGACTTGACGCCCGAGGCGCTGCTCGAGCGTCTCCGCGCCGGCAAGGTCTACCCGCAGGAGCGGATCGGCCCGGCACTCAACAACTTCTTCCGGATCGAGAACCTGTCCGCGCTGCGCGAGGTCGCGCTGCGACAGGTTGCCGAGGAGGTCGGCCACAAACGCCTGATCACCGAGCACGTCGGCTCACGGGGGGAGAGCATCGCGTCCGAGGCGCCCCGGGCGGTCGGCGAGCGGTTGCTCGCCTTGGTCGAGCCGTACCCGGGCGCGCAGCGGCTTGTGCGCCGGGCGTGGCGCTCGTCCCAGCGCCTCGGCGCCGAGCTCGATCTCCTGTGGGTGCGACCGCCTTCGGGTCACCTGTCCCCCGACCAGGAGCGCGCGCTTGGCGCATTGCGCCAGCTGGCCTCGGTGATGGGTGCGCACATGCTGGTCGAGGAGTCCGACAACGTCGCGGCGGCGATCGCCGAGATCGCGCGCGAGCGTGGGAGCACGTACATCCTGATGGGCACCTCGCGTCCCGTGCGCGGAGTCGCGCGGCTACGGACGCCGCTGCCGCAGCGGCTGATGGAGCTGCTGCCCGGGGTCGACGTCCGGATCGTCGCCAACCGCTCGAGCCGCAGCGAGGCGGAGCGATGAGCGCCGTGGTCGTGATCCTGATCGCCCTGATCGCGGTCGCGGCGGGCGTGGGCGTCGGATACTGGTTGCCGCCACACGGCAGGCGGCCCGCGGTCGAGCGGCCCACGGCGGTGCGACGGATCCTGCTGCCGTTCGCCGGCCCCGAGATCTCGCGACGCTCGTTCGAGGCCGCCGTGCGGCTGGCGAAGGCGGAGAACGCGACGATCATGCCGGCGTTCCTGGCGCGGGTGCCGCGCAACCTGCCGCTCGATTCGACGCTTCCGGCGCAGTGCAGCTACGGGCTACCCCTACTCGAAGCGATCGAGCAGCGAGCGGCGGCTCAGGGGATCCCGGTCGACGCGCGGATCGCGCGGGGCCGGACCTACCGCGACGCGCTGCGCCGGCTGCTCGAGCAGGAGTCCTTCGACCGGATCATCGTCTCGGCGACCGAGAGCCGCAGTACCGGGCTCAGCGCCGAGGAC
>DATKFF010000545.1:0-15918 GCA_035511595.1 Solirubrobacteraceae bacterium
AAACGACGCCTTATCGAGCGCCGGCACGTACGTGGAGCGCTCCAGCACCGCCGTCAGCGGCTGCCCCGCGTCGGTCGACAGGTACACGATCGGCTGGCCCGCGTCGAACCCCTTCACGAACAGCAGGTCCGCGTAGGACTCAGCGAACTGACCCGGGGCCGACGGGCCGGCGATGTGGACGTTCAGCACCCGATCCTCGGTATTCGTGTGGTGCACGACATCGAACGACGAGTCCGGCCCGTTACCCGCCGCGATGATCGGCGCGTTATAGACAACATCCGAACCCGCGATCCGGATGAACGGGCTATAACCGTTGCTCGCGACCGACCCCGGGCTGAAGCTCTTCAGCGGGAACCCCGTCGGACCCGGAACCGCGGTCCGCGTCGGGCTGAAATCCGGCGCGCCCTGAAAGTGGATCACCGCCGGTCCGAACGGATTGTCCTGAAACGACGGGCTGCCCTCCGTGACCGTCTGGACCGCGGCGGGGTCGCCGATCCCGATGTTCGCGAGCTTCGGCGCGTAGTTCACCCCGAGATCGTGCGCGAGTCCTGCGTCCGAGGCGTCCAGGAGGACGTACCAGACGCGCTCTGTCTGGCTCGGGTTGCCCGGCACCGGCGCGTCGCCGGGGTAAATCGGCAAACGAACCGTGTCGTTATTGAGGTTGACCTGGATCGCGCTCTCCTCCGTCAACTTATCCCGCGGCAACAAACCGCTCAACTGACCCAAACCACTAGCCGAACCCTGGTTCTTTCCGTGCCGGTGGTGCCGGCCGTGGGAGGTGGAGGCTGAGGCCAGCGCCACGGCCCCGGTGAGACCGAACACCAGGACCGCTCCCAGCGCGCCCAGGCGCGCCGTCAGCGAGGTGACTGAAGCCCGCCTGATGGCGCGCTTCAGCCCGGCATATCGAAACATGTGCGACTCCTTTCGGGCACTCCCCGGAGGTGACCTGTTGTGTGACGGATCACCAGGCTCATACCCGGTACTACGCGGAGTCGTTCTTACAGTTCGGTGACGGCGCGCGCGGCGTCGTCCTCGTTAGTCCTCCTCACGGCTGGAAGCGGTAGCCGACGCCGCGCACGGTCTGCAGGTAACGGGGGTCACCCGGGTCGTCCTCGATCTTGGTCCGCAGCCGGCGGATATGCACGGTCACCGTCGAGGTGTCGCTGTAGAACGAGTACCGCCAGATCGCGTGCATCAGCTCGTCGCGGGAAAAGGCCCGGCCGGGATGGCGCGCCAGAAACAGCAACAGGTCGTACTCCCGCTGGGTCAGGTGGATCTCCTCCCCGCGCGCGTGAACACGCCTGGCTGCAGGATCGATGCTGAGAGCGGGCAGCTCGATCGTGGCGTCGGGCTCGACGAGCCGCTCGGCGCGCCTCAGCACCGCGTCGACCCTGGCGACGAGCTCGGCAGCCGAGAACGGCTTGACCATGTAGTCATCCGCCCCAAGCCGCAGACCGCTCACCCGGTCTGATTCCTCATCTTTCGCGGTCAACAGCACCACCGGCGGCCCACCGCCATCCCGTGCGCGCAGGCGCCGCATGACCTCCAGGCCGCTCAAGCGCGGGAGCATCAGGTCGAGCACGACGAGGTCAGGACGCTCCACCGCGACCGCGTCGAGCGCCTCCTCGCCGTCGGCCGCGATCAGCACCCGGTACCCCGCGCGCTCGAGGTAGCGCGCCACCACCTCGGCGATCGTCGGCTCATCGTCGACGACCAGCACCGACCGATCGCCACTGCCGTACACGACTTTTCACGCTGCGGCGGGATCGTCG
The DNA here is from genome assembly GCA_035511595.1 of Solirubrobacteraceae bacterium. Lineage (GTDB taxonomy): Bacteria > Actinomycetota > Thermoleophilia > Solirubrobacterales > Solirubrobacteraceae > Palsa-465. The sequence continues at coordinate 1,773 of DATKFF010000545.1, forward strand.
GCCGGCGCGTCGTCAAGGGTGATCCCATCCGGGTCGAGCTCGAGACTCACAGAGTTGATGCAGTACCGATCGCAACCGGCGGGGCCGTCGTCGAAGACGTGTCCCAGATGCCCGCCGCAGCTCGCGCACGTCACCTCGGTTCGGCGCATGAAGAAGCTGCGGTCCTCGTGGAGCTCGACGGTGTGGTCGCGTAGGGGCACCGTGAAGCTGGGCCAGCCCGTCCCGGAGTCGAACTTAGCGGTCGAGGAGAAGAGCTCCGCCCCGCACGCGGCGCACCGGTACACGCCGTCCTCCTCGCAATGGACGTAGCGGCCCGAGAAGGGCCGCTCGGTCCCCTTCTGCCTCAGAACTCTGTACTGCTCCGGCGTCAGCCGGTTGCGCCACTGCTGGTCGGTGTCTTGCGTCCTGCGCTTCACGGTGTTCCTCCAACGTTCAAATTGACCCACACCGTTTGACCTCGCTTGACGCCCGAACGGTTCAGCGAACCGTTCAGGCGCGCGCGCGGGTCCGACTGACGACACGCTCTGACTCCATCCGCGATCAAAGGACATGACATGTGGAGCTTCTTGAACCGCCGCGCCGCCCCCGACTCCGGCCCACGGTCGTCCTCCAGCGGGGTCGCAGCCGAGCGACCCGACGGCGCCGAGCGGGCGACCTTCGCCGCCGGCTGCTTCTGGGGTGTCGAGGCCGCCTTCCGTGAGGTCGAGGGCGTTGTGCAGACGCGCGTGGGCTACACCGGCGGACGCACCGCCGATCCGACGTACGAGCGCGTGTGCGGCCACGCAACCGGGCACGCCGAGGCGGTCGACGTCTGGTTCGACCCTCGGCTGGTGAGCTACCAGCAGCTGCTCGAGACGTTCTGGAGGATCCACGATCCGACGACTCGCAACCGCCAGGGCTGGGATGTCGGCGACCAATACCGCTCGGCGATCTTCGTGCACGACGCCGACCAGGCCGCGACGGCCACGACCTCGCTCGAACACGCGCAGCCCAACCTGGCCAAGCGGATCGTGACGGAGATAAGCCCGGCCGGGACCTTCTATCCGGCCGAGGAGTACCACCAGCGGTACTTCGAGAAGAAGGGCCGAGGCGCGTGCGCGACGACCATCCGCTCACTCCATCGCTAGATAGGGTGCGCAGAGGCGACCGCCCCCAGCACCGCTCTCAGCGTCCTCTCATGTTCAGAGAGCTACTACAACTGAGTGACAACAACCGTCCTCGAGGTCGAAACCGGCGCTGAGGACGCCGCTGTCCGCGCCCGCGACCACCTGCTCGCGCTCCAGCACCCCAACGGGTGGTGGAAGGGAGAGCTGGAGACGAACGTGACGATGGACGCCGAGGACCTGCTGCTGCGGGAGTTCCTCGGCATCCGTGAGCCGGACGCTACGGAGCGCTCCGCCGCCTGGATCCGCTCGCAGCAGAACGCCGATGGCTCGTGGAGCAAATTCCGCGGCGGCCCGGGCGACCTTTCCACCACGATCGAGGCGTATGTTGCGCTGCGGCTGGCGGCCGACGACCCCGAGGCCTCGCACATGCGCGCCGCGGCGCACTTCGCGCGTGCGGCGGGAGGCCTGCAGCGAGCGCGTGTGTTCACGCACATCTGGCTCGCCCTGTTCGGAGCCTGGCCGTGGGAGCACGTGCCGGCATTGCCCGCGGAGATGAATCTGCTGCCCTCGTGGGTGCCGCTGAACCCGTACGACTTCGCGTGCTGGGCGCGTCAGACGGTGGTCGCGCTGAGCGTCGTGCTGTCCTACCGCCCGCAGCGGCCGCTGCCGTTCACGATCGAAGAGCTGAATGGCCCCGACGACTGGTCGCCGCCCAAGCCCGCCTCGGGGATCGGCCGTGCTCTCGTTGCGCTCGACCGCGTGCTTCACCTCTACCAGCGCCGTCCCGTGGGCCGCGTGCGTGAGCTCGCGCTGGCGCGAGCTGAGCGCTGGATCGTCGACCGCCAGGAGGCCGACGGCTCGTGGGGCGGGATCCAGCCGCCTTGGGTGTATTCGCTGATCGCCCTTCACCTGCGTGGCTATCCGCTCGACCACCCGGTGATCCAGCGGGGGCTCGCCGGGCTCGACTCGTTCACGATCGACGAGGAGGGTGTCCGGCGCCTCGAGGCGTGCCAGTCGCCGGTCTGGGACACCGCGCTGGCGGTCCTGGCGCTGATCGACGCCGGCGTCCCGGCGGACGACGCCGCGGTCGTCCGGGCGGCCGACTGGCTGATCGACGAGCAAATCCTCGCCCGCGGCGACTGGGCGATCAAGCGTCCACGGCTCGACCCTGGCGGCTGGGCGTTCGAGTTCGCGAATGCCAACTATCCCGACATCGACGACACGGCCGAGGTCGTGCTCGCGCTGCAGCGCGTCGAGCATCCGGACCCCGAGCGGATCCACCGCGCGATCGAGCGCGGAGCTCGCTGGGCGGAGGGCATGCAGAGTTCCGACGGCGGCTGGGGAGCGTTCGATGCCGACAACTGCCGCGCGGTCGTGCGGGACCTGCCGTTCTGCGACTTCGGCGAGGTGATCGACCCGCCAAGCGCCGACGTCACCGCGCACGTGCTCGAGATGCTGGCCGCGCTGGGACGGTCGAACTCCCGCGGGCTCGAGTGGCTGCTCGCCGCCCAGGAAGACGACGGCTCGTGGTTCGGCCGTTGGGGCGTCAATCACGTGTACGGGACCGGCGCCGCGGTGCCCGCATTGATCGCAGCCGGCGTCCCGCCGGAGGACGATCGGATCCGCCGCGCTGTGAGCTGGCTCGAGGACCACCAGAACCCTGACGGCGGCTGGGGCGAGGACTGCCGCTCCTACGACGACCCGTCCTGGATCGGCCGAGGCGAGAGCACCGCGTCGCAGACCGCGTGGGCGCTGCTGGCGCTCGATGCGGCCCTAGAGCGCTCGCCTGCGGTGAGTCGCGGCGTCGACTGGCTCGTCGCGACGCAGCGACCGGACGGCACCTGGGACGAGCCGCTGTTCACCGGCACCGGCTTTCCGTCGGACTTCTACATCAACTACCACCTGTACCGGCTCGTGTTCCCGCTGATGGCCCTCGGCAGGTGCGCCCGGTGAGCGTGCAGAGCAGCAGCCCACCAAGCCTTCCGGTCACCGAGACGCGGCCCAAGGGGACCGGCATGCCGACGGCCGAGTCGGTCATGCTCCAGGCGCGTGACGAGAACTTCCCGGTGGCGCTGTGGCTGCTCGGGCCGCGCACCCGCCGGCACTTCCTGGCGATCTACGGGTTCGCCCGCCTGGTCGACGACCTCGGCGACGAGGCCGTCGGCGACCGGCTGGCGCTGCTCGACCAGGTAGAGCGTGAGCTCGACGCACCCGAGCATCCGCTGATGCGCGAGCTCGCGGTCACGGTGCGTGAGTGCCGGCTACCGCGCGAGCCGTTCCTACGGCTGATCGAGGCCAACCGCCGCGACCAGGTGATCACGAGCTACGAGACCTTCGACGAGCTGCTGGACTACTGCCGTTACTCAGCGACCCCGGTCGGGGAGATAGTGATGCATGTGCTGGGCGTCGCAACGCCGGAGCGGATCGCGCTCTCGGACAAGATCTGCTCGGCGCTGCAGGTGATCGAGCATCTCCAGGATGTCGAGGAGGACCGCGCCCGCGGGCGCGTCTACATCGGCCGCTTCGACGCCGCCGCGCACGCGCGCACGCTGCTCGACGATGGGGCGCCGCTGGTGCGCCAGCTGCGGGGCCGCGCGCGGCTCGCAGTTGCCGGCTTCCTCGCCGGCGGAAGGGTCGCGCTCGATCGCCTCGAAGGCGGCCGACGGAGATTCGCCACCGCCTACCTCACGGCGGTGATCGGCCGATGACGACGGGTCTGCCGATCGCGGTGCCCGCTCGCGAGGTCGAGCTCGCCTACCGCAGATGCGAGGACCTCACCCGCCGCGCCGCTGCGAACTTCTACTACGGGATCCGGCTGCTCCCCCGTGACAAGCGCCAGGCGATGAGCGCGGTCTACGCGTTCGCGCGGCGCATCGACGACATCGGCGACAGCCCCGGCGAGCCATCCGTCAAGCTCGCGGCACTCGACGCCGAGCGGGACCGGCTGACGAGCATCGCCGACGGCTCCGCCGGCACGATGCGCCCGAGCGATGCCATGAACGGCGACCCGGTGACGGTCGCGCTGGCGGATGCCCACGTCCGCTTCGATCTGCCGCTGGAGGCGCTCGAGGAGCTGATCGAGGGCGTCGAGCTCGACGTTCGCGGAACCAGCTACGAGACCTTCGACGAGCTCGTCGTCTACTGCCGTGACGTGGCCGGATCGATCGGGCGGCTGTGCCTGGCGATCTTCACCGACGGCAACGGCAACGGCCACGCGAGCCTCGCCGACGATCTCGGCGTCGCGATGCAGCTGACGAACATCCTTCGAGACGTGCGTGAGGACTACGAGAACGGGCGCGTGTACCTGCCGTCCGAGGACCTGCGCCGCTTCGGATGCTCGGGACCGCCGGAGCTGAGCGCCGAGCTGATCCGCTTCGAGGCAATGCGCGCTCGCGAGTGGTTCGACCGCGGGCTCGGGCTGGTCGACGTGCTCGACGCGCGCAGCGCGTCGTGCGTGCTGGCGATGACCGGCATCTACCGCCGGATCCTCGAGCGGATCGCGCAGCACCCGAGCGAGATCCTGGAGCGGCGGATCTCGCTGCCCGCCTGGGAGAAGGCGTGGCTTGCCGCACGCAGCCTGGCCGGAGTGCGGGCGTGAAGCGCGTCGTCGTCGTCGGTGGCGGGCTCGCCGGGATCGCCGCGGCGCTCGACTGCGCGCGCGGCGGCGCGTCGGTGACGCTGCTCGAGTCGCGTGGGCGCCTCGGCGGCGCCGCCTACTCGTTCGTGCGAGACGGGATCGTCGCCGACAACGGGCAGCACGTGTTCCTGCGCTGCTGCACCGCCTACCGGGAGCTGCTGGAGGAGCTCGGCGCCAGCGACCTGATGGCGCTGCAGCCGCGGCTCGAGATCCCCGTACTGGCGCCGGGTGGCAAACGGGCGTGGCTGCGCCGCTCCGGCCTGCCCGCACCGCTGCACCTGGCGGGTTCGCTGATGCGCTACGGCTTCCTCGACCTGCGCCAGCGCTACTCGCTGGCGCAGGCGATGCTCGCGCTGCGCGACGTCGATCCGGACGACCCCGCCGCCGATGAGCGGTCGTTCGGCGAATGGCTCGCCGAACACGGCCAGGACGAAGAGGCGATCGAGGCGATCTGGGACCTGATCGCGCGCCCCACGCTCAACCTGCTCGCCGGCGAAGCGTCGCTCGCCCAGGCCGCGTACGTCTTCCAGGAGGGCCTGTTGAGTGATCCCGCCGCGGGCGACGTGGGCTACGCGCGGGTGCCGCTCGGGGAGATCCACGACGTGGCCGCCCGCCGCGCGCTCGCGAGCGCGGGCGCCGAGGTGCGGATGCGAACCGGCGCGGCGGCGGTCGTCCCCGAGAACGGCGGCTTCCACGTCGAGATCAGCGGCGCCCCGACGCTCACGGCCGAGGCCGTGATCGTCGCCGTCCCCCATCACCGCGCCACCCGGCTGCTGCCCGCGGGCAGCGGCGTCGACTGCTCCGGACTGATCGGCCTCGGCACCTCCCCGATCGTGAACCTGCACGTGGTCTATGACCGGCGCGTGCTCGAGCTGCCGTTCGCGGCGGGCGTACACACGCCGGTGCAGTGGGTGTTCGACCGCACGCAGGGCGCCGGGCTGGAGCAGGGGCAGTACCTGGCGGTCTCGCTATCGGCCGCCGATGCGGAGCTTGACATGACCGGCGAGGAGCTCCGTGCGCGCTTCCTGCCCGCGCTGGCCGAGCTGCTGCCGAGCGCCCGTGAGGCCCGCGTCGAGAACTTCTTCGTCACCCGCGAGCACGCTGCCACCTTCCGCGCCGCTCCGGGGGCGCGCGCGCTGCGCCCTGGACCGCGGACCGCGATCCCCGGATTGGTGCTCGCCGGCACATGGACTGACACGGGCTGGCCGGCCACGATGGAGAGCGCGGTTCGCAGCGGCCGGGCAGCCGCGCGCGAAGCGATGACGACGACGATGCCCAAGGGCGAGCCGAGGACGGCGGTGGCCGCGTGAATGGGCTGACCGTCCTCGCCCCGTTGTCCGTCGAGGCGCGCGCGGTGCGCGCCGGCGCCTCGTGGGCCAACGTCCACCGGATCGGGATGGGGCCCCGCCGAGCCGCCCGCGGCGCGCGCGTTGCCGAGGACGCGGGCGCGGTGCTGATCGCCGGCTTCTGCGGCGCGCTCGACCCGGACCTCGAGCCCGGCGACGTGGTGCTCGGCAGCGAGCTGCGCGGCCCCACCGGCACGACGCCGCTCCCCGACCCAAGCGTGCTCGCCGGCGTTCTGCGCCGCGGCGGGCTGCGGGTCCGGGTCGGACCGATCGCCTCGAGTCAGCGACTCGTCGTCCGCGAGCGCCGCCGTGCGCTGCAGCGGACCGGTGCGCTGGCGGTCGACATGGAATCGGCGTGGCTGGCGTCGGCCACGCAGGCGCAGCCGCTGGTGACGCTCCGGGTCGTGGTCGACACCCACCGCAACGAGCTCCACCGCCCCCTGCGGACGCTCGCGGGCGCGGCCGCCGCATACCGGTCGCTGCGTAAGGCGTGTGCGCTCGCCGAAGATTGGGCGCACGCGCTTGGCCCGCGCGAGATCGTGCTCGCAGCCCCGCGCGCATCGTGCGCGGGCGTCGTCCGTGCGGTCGAGGTCGTCGAACGCGCCCTTGAGGCGCGCGGCGCCCCGATCTACGTGCGCAAGCAGATCGTCCACAACGCGCACGTGGTTGCCGACCTCGAGCGGCGGGGAGCGATCTTCGTCGAAGAGGTCGACGAGGTCCCGTCCGGCTCGACCGTGATCTTCTCCGCCCACGGCGTCTCGCCCGCGGTCCGCGCGGCCGCCGCGGACCGTGAGCTCGACGTGATCGACGCTACCTGCCCGCTTGTCGCCAAGGTCCACGCCGAGGCGCGCCGGTTCGCCGAGTCGGGCTTCGACATCGTGCTCGTCGGCCACGAGGGTCACGAGGAGGTCGACGGAACGGTCGGCGAGGCGCCCTCCCGCATGCGGGTGATCGCCGGCGCCGACGAGGTCGACCAGCTTGAGGTCGAAGATCCCAACCGCGTCGCTTACCTCACCCAGACGACGCTCGCGATCGACGAGACAACCGGCGTCGTCGATGCGCTGCGAGAGCGTTTCCCGAAGCTCGCTGGACCTGCGTCGAGCGACATCTGTTACGCCACCCAGAACCGCCAGGACGCCGTGCGCGCGCTCGCCGCCGACTGCGACGTCGTGCTGGTAGTCGGCTCTGGCAACTCGTCCAACTCACGCCGCCTTGTCGAGGTCGCACAGCGCGCCGGCACTCGCGCGGCGCTGGTCGAGGACGGGACCGAGATCCCGCCGGAGCTGTTGATCGGCTGCGAGCGCATCGGCCTGACCGCCGGCGCCTCGGCCCCCGAGACCTTGGTGGAGGGCGTGGTCCGTGCCCTGGACGGCCTCGGCGGCGTCACCGTCAGCGAACGCACGGTGGCCCGTGAGGACATCCATTTCAAGCTTCCCCGCGACGTCAGACCCCAGAGGTGATCCAGTGAGCGTTCCAATCAGACAATCCGCGCGCATGGCGGCCTACCTGGCCACACAGAAGCTCCGCCGGCGCGAGAAGTTCCCGCTGATCGTCGAGCTGGAGCCGCTGTTCCAGTGCAACCTGGAATGCGCCGGCTGCGGGAAGATCCAGCACCCTGAGCACGTCCTGCGGCGCCGGATGCCGGTCGACCAGGCGATCGGTGCGATCGAGGAGAGCGGCGCGCCGATGGTCTCGATCGCGGGCGGCGAGCCGCTGATCCACCCTGAGATCGACGAGATCGTGCGTCAGCTGATCGCCCGCAAGAAGTTCGTCTACCTGTGCACCAACGCGATCCTGATGGAGAAGAAGCTCGACCTCTTCAAGCCGTCGCCGTATTTCGCCTGGGCCGTCCACATCGACGGGTTGCGCGAGCGCCACGACCACTCGGTCTGCCGCGAGGGGATCTTCGACAAGGCCGTATCGGCGGTCCGCGCGGCGCAGGAGCGCGGCTTCCGGATCACCACCAACACGACCTTCTTCACCCACGATTCACCCGACACGATTCGTCAGGTGCTGGACTTCCTCAACGACGAGCTGCGCGTCGACCAGATGATGATCTCGCCCGCTTACGCGTACGAGAAGGCGCCCGACCAGGAGCACTTCCTCGGCGTGCAGCAGACCCACGAGCTGTTCCGCGCGGCGTTCGCCGAGGGCCGCCGCAAGCGCTGGCGGCTGAACCACTCGCCCCTGTTCCTGGACTTCCTGGAGGGCAAGGTCGATTTCAGCTGCACCGCCTGGGGCATTCCGAGCTACTCGCTGTTCGGCTGGCAGCGGCCGTGCTACCTGATGTCAGACGGCTACGCGAAGACCTATAAGGAGCTGCTGGAGACGACCGACTGGGAGGCCTACGGCCGCGGGCGTGACCCGCGCTGCGCCAACTGCATGGCGCACTGCGGGTATGAACCGACCGCCGTGCTCGCCACCACGAAGTCCCTGAAGCAGTCACTGCGCGCAGTCGTGCAAAGCTAATGGGGTGCGTGTTCTCGTCGTCGAGGACGAGGCGAAGCTAGCCTCGCTGCTGCGCCAGGGCCTGCGTCGCGAGGGCATGGGCGTCGACGTGGTCAGTAGCGGAGAGGAGGCGGTGACGCGCGCCACCGCCACCGAGTACGACCTGATCCTGCTCGACGTGATGCTTCCGGGCCACGACGGGTTCGAGGTGTGCCGGCGACTGCGCGCGTATGAGGTGTGGTCGCCGACGCTGATGCTGACGGCGCTCGACGACGTCCACGACCGCATCCGCGGGCTCGACAGCGGTGCTGACGACTACCTCGCAAAGCCGTTTTCGTTCGACGAGCTGCTCGCAAGGATGCGAGCGCTGATGCGCCGCGGCGCGCCGCCGCGCCCGACGCTGCTGACCGTCGGCGAGCTCCGGCTCGACCCGGCCGCGCGCCGGGTCTGGCGACGAGACGAGGAGCTGCCGCTGACGCGGCGTGAGTTCGCGATGCTCGAGCTGTTCATGCGGCGACCGGGCGAGGTGCTCACCCGCTTCGAGCTGCTCGAGCACGTGTGGGATCAGAGCTACGAGAATCGCTCGAACGTGATCGAGGTGTATGTCGGCTACCTGCGTGAGAAGCTCGACCGGGAAGCGATCGAGACGGTCCGGGGCGTCGGCTACCGGCTGCGGACATGACCTCCTCGGCGCGCACCGTCCACGACGGCACCGAGCCCGATCTGAGCCGGGACGAGTGGGCGCGCCCCACCGGCCGCGAGTGCGAGGTGCCCCAGGAGGCCGCGGGACCGTTTCGCTGGCTGCGCCGGCTTCCGTTCCGGGTGCGGCTGACGCTGAGCTTCGCGGTCGTGATGATCGTCCTCTTCGGCGGCCTGGCGCTGCTTTTGCAGACGCAGTTCTCGGCAAGCCTCGACCAGGGGATCAATCGCTCGCTGCACACGCACGCGGCTGATATCGCCAGCCTCGTCCGCGGCGAGAAACAGCTTCCGCAACTGCCCGAAAGCGGCGGCGCGTTTGCGCAGATCGTCGACCCGGCGACGGGGCTCGTGCTCGACTACACGCCCGGCCACGCGACACCGCTACTGAGCCCGTCGCAGATGAGACGTGCCGCCGCGGGCTCGCTGCTGATAGATCGGGGGTCAAACGCGAGGCTCTACGCCAAGCAGGTGGCCACGCAACCACCGGCGGTGGTGGTGGTCGGCTCCTCGCTCGCGCAGCGCAACCGGGCCCTCACCGTGCTCAGCGAGCTGCTGTTCATCGGCGGCCCGCTGATCCTCGTGCTCACCTGCCTGGCCGGCTACGTGCTCGCCGAGCGCGCGCTCGCGCCGGTGGGGACGATGAGCGCGCGAGCTGCTCGGATCTCGGGCGCGCCGCAGGGTGAGCGTCTCCCGGTCCCCGAGGCGAACGACGAGTTGCGGCGGCTCGGCGAGACGCTCAACGAGATGTTGAGCCGGCTCGAGGACGCGCTCGCCCGTGAGCGCGCGCTCGTCGCAGACGCCGGGCACGAGCTGCGGACTCCGCTCTCGATCCTGAAGCTCGAGCTGGAGCTGGCGTTGGCCTCGGACATCTCTCGCGAAGAGCTCCAGACGCGTGTCCGCTCGGCGGCGGAGGAGGTCGACCGCCTGGCGCAGCTGGCTCAGGATCTGCTCGTGATCGCTCGGGCCGAGCTCGGGCGGCTCCCACTCGATAAGCGCCGGCTCGAGGTGCGCGATGTGCTGAGCGCCGTCGCAGAGCGGTTCGCTGTGCCCTCGGCCGGCACGGGTCGTCCGGTGACCGTCGAGGAATCCGATGGGCTCACGCTCGACGCCGATCCCAGCAGGCTCGAGCAGGCCCTGATGAACATGGTCTCGAACGCGATGCGCTACGGCGACGGCGCGGTCGTGCTGCGGGCCTCGCGGCGTGGCCGCGCCACCGAGCTGCACGTGCTCGACGACGGACGAGGCTTCGAGCCGGACTTCCTGTCGCGCGCGTTCGAGCGGTTCTCACGCGCAGACCCTGCCCGTTCCGGAGCCGGTGCAGGTCTGGGCCTGTCGATCGTGCAGGTGATCGCCGAGGCGCACGGCGGGCACGCCTACGCGGCGAACCGGCAGCGAGGCGGCGCTGACGTGTGGCTCGCGCTGCCGAGCGCGTAGCGGCCGTCGGCGGCGCTCAGGCCGGCTGCCGCGCGGTCCACTCCGCCTTGTGCGCGCGCTTCACGGTCTGATACTCGGTCAGCGCTTCGCGGGAGTCGACGTCGCCGAGCGTCGGATGCCACGGGACGAGCTCACGGGCCGCGGGGACGCCGAAGCGCTTCGCCAGCACCGAGCCGAGCGCCTTGATCTTCATCTCGCCGAAGCCGGGGAGTCCGGCGAGGTTGCCCCGCAGCTCGGCGGCGTCGGCAGCGTCCGTCCACACCCGCCCGGCGTCACCGCCGTATTCGTCGCGGATGTGGACCGCCAGCTCATGGACGCGGGTGGCCATCGCACCGGGGAAGCGGTGCACGGCGGGCTTCTCACGGAACACCGCGTCGAGGTCGGCATCGATCAGCGCATCGACGTCGAGCGAGCCGACACGCTCCCTGATCACAAGCGGCCCCGAGAACGCCTTCTGGACCGAAATCTGCTGATCGAGCGCGAATCCGACCAGCAGTGCCATCGGATCCGAGGCGATCAGCTCGTTCGCCTCGTCCGAGTCGGTGAAGTAGAGCCGATCGGGCACAGCCGAATCGTACCCGCCACGGTCGCGAGCTCATCACGAGGTGGCCCATCAGCACGAGCGTAGGATTGGACGTACTCGGTCCAGCCCAAATCGCCCGGCACCAGGCGGGAGGAGGAACAATGAAAATCGGTCGTCTGCTGCTGCGGCTCACGGTCGGCAGCCTGTTCATCGGACACGGCACGCAGAAGCTGCTCGGGTGGTTCGGCGGATACGGCCTGGACGCGACCGCCCAGGGTTTCGAGGCGATGGGGATGCGTCCGGGGCGCCGCAACGCGATCGCCGCCGGGGCCACCGAGACCGGGGCCGGCGCCGCGCTCGCGCTCGGTTTCGCGACGCCGCTGGCCGCCTCCGGGCTCGTCGCGACGATGCTCACTGCAATCAACCGCGTTCACCTCAAGAATGGCCCGTGGGTCACCAACGGCGGCTACGAGTACAACCTCGTGATGATCGCCGCGGTGCTGGCGCTCGTCGAGGTGGGACCGGGCGAGCTGTCGCTCGACCACGCGCTCGGCACCGAGCGCAGCGGATCCGGATGGGCGCTCGCATCGCTCGCACTGGGTGTCGCGGGCGCCGCCGGCGCCCACCTGCTCGCCGAGGCCACGCCCCCGAGCCAGCCGGACCCGGCTCAGGCGACGGGCGACGGAGCGGCCGAGAGCCGCGAAGCCGAGACCGAGCACGCGGCCTAGGCCCGCGGCTAATCGGCGCGGTAGCGCCCCTCCGCGACCACGACCGCGGCTCCGCCGACCTCGACCGAGTCGAGCCGGTCGCGCTCGCCGTTGGCGGTCGCGTACAGGACCGAAGGGCGCCCGATCTCGGCACCCTGGCTGATCTCGATCTGCTCGCCGAAGGCGATCTCCCCGTGCCTGGCGAGATGGACCGCCAGCGGACCGGCGGCCGAGCCCGTCGCGGCGTCTTCGAGCACGCCCGCGGCGGGCCAGAACATCCGCGTCTTCCAGCTACGTCCCCGGCCCGCGAAGCAGTTCGCTCCCACGTTCAGCTCCTCGAGCGCCGCCATGTCCGGCGCCAAGCTCGCGACGGCCTCCTCGCTCGGGAGCCGGACGTACACGTGCTCGGGCCCGTTGCGGTAGACCTCGATCGGCAGCAGCGACGACTGCACGCCGAGCGCGGCGAGCAATTCGGCCTCACGTGCGAACGGCTCCCAGGTGGGGATCGGCTGCTGCATCCTCCCGAACACGATCCGGTCGCCGTCGCGCTCGAGCTCGATCGGGACGGCGCCGGCACCGGTCTCGAGCGTCACCGCGTCAGCCCCCAGCGCCTGGCCGACCACGAACCCCGTGCCGAGCACCGGATGCCCCGCGAACGGCAGCTCGGTGCCGGGGGTGAAGATCCGCATTCGCACGTCGCCGCCGTCGCTCGGCGGCAGCAGGAACACCGTCTCGGCGAACTTCAGCTCCCGGGCCAGCCGCCGCATCTGCTCGCCGCTGAACGGCCGGCCGTCGGCGAACACGCCGAGCTGGTTGCCCTCGAGCGGACGCGAGGTGAAGACATCGACGACCAGATACCGATGCAGCTGGGCGGATCCGTGCCAGTCGACGCAGTCGGGAAGGACGTCCGCCATCGATCAAACTTTAGGCCCGGCTGTCGAAATCGCGCTGCCAGCGGCGTCGTATTAGACGAGGCCGCAAATCAAGCGGCGAACCCACACCAGGAGGGACTCATGCCCCAGTACATGCTTTTGATCTACGGGCCGTCCGACAGGAAGCCGACGCCCGAAGAGATGGCCGCAGAGATGCCGCGGTGGACTGCGTACACCGAGGCGCTCCAGGAGGCCGGCATCATGCGGGCCGGTGATGCCCTGCATCCGGCCGACAGCGCAACGACGGTCCGCGTTCGCGACGGGGAGACGCAGGTCACCGATGGGCCGTTCGCGGAGACCAAGGAGACGCTGATCGGCTACTACGCGGTCGAGGTCCCCGACCTCGATACGGCGCTCAAGTACGCGGCGCGAATGCCCAACATCGCCTACGGGTCGGTCGAGGTGCGCCCGGTCGTCGACTTCAGCGCGCAGCCGGCACCCGAGGGGCAGGCATCGGCCACGGCGTGAAAGTGGCCGGCGCGGCCGATCCGGCCGTGATCGCCGAGCGGGCGTTCCGTGAGGAGCGCCCCGCCGTGCTCGCGACGCTGATCCGCCAGCTCGGAGACTTTCAGCTCGCCGAAGACGCGGTCCAGGACGCGTTCGCGGCGGCGATCGCGAGCTGGCCCCGTGACGGCGTGCCTTCCAGTCCCGGGGCGTGGATCACCGTCGCGGCGCGGCGCAAGGCGATCGACCGGCTGCGCCGCGACCGCTCCGTCGCGGACCGCACCGAGCGGCTGGCCGAGCTCGCGCGGATCCACGCGACCGAGCACGCGCCGGAACCGGTGGAGAGCGTGGTGCAGGACGATCGGCTGCGGCTGATCTTCACCTGCTGTCACCCCGCGCTGGCGATGCAGGCGCGGATCGCGCTGACGCTGCGGACGCTCGGTGGCCTGAGCACGGCGGAGATCGCGCGTGCCTTCCTGGTGACGGAGGCGACGATGGCGCAACGGCTGGTGCGGGCCAAGCGCAAGATCGCGGACGCCCACATCCCCTACCGCGTGCCCGCCGACGAGGAACTGCCCGAGCGGATGCGCGGTGTGTTGGCCGTCCTGTATCTGATCTTCAACGAGGGCTACGACGCTTCGGAGGGAGACCGCCTCGTGCGCGGCGAGCTGTGCAGCGAAGCGATCCGCCTCGCCCGCATGCTCGCGAGGTTGATGCCCGATGAGGCCGAGGTCGGAGGCCTGCTGGCGCTGATGCTGCTGCACGACTCCCGCCGTTCGGCCCGCGTCGATGAGCACGGGCGTTACCTCGGGCTGGAGGACCAGGACCGGTCGCTGTGGGACCGTGGTCGGATCCGCGAAGGGCTGCGGG
>DATKFF010000546.1:0-7134 GCA_035511595.1 Solirubrobacteraceae bacterium
CACGAGGGCGTTCCCGCGAGCACCGTCAAGGAGACCAACGTCGGCGCCAGCCTGGTGCCGGCGATGCTTTCCGGCCGAGTGGACGCGACCCTCGGCGCGTACTGGAACTACGAGGCGATCCAGCTGCGACGGTTGGGCAAGCACCCGAACGTGATCCGGATGAACCAGGTCGGCGTGCCCAACTACGACGAGCTCGTGCTCGCAGTCCGGGAAAACACGCTCGCTGCCCACCCGGACGAGATCCGCCGCCTCGTGCAGGCGCTGGCGCGTGGATACGAGTCGGTCCGAAGCGACCCGGCGGCGGGCGTCGCCAACCTCGTCCGGGAGAACCCGGGACTCGATCCCAAGTTCCAGAGCGCCGCGGTGAACGCCACGCTGCCGGCGTTCTTCCCGAGCAGCCCGAGCAATCCGTGGGGCTACCAGGACCCGGTCCAGTGGAACACCTACGGGCAGTGGATGCTCTCCCACCACCTCATCAGCAACCCCTCGGCGGTCGCCGACGCGTCCACCAACGAGGAGCTGGCGGGGCAGGGGCTATAGCCGCGCCACACGCACAGCTACTCGGGCCTCCCGTAGGCGTGCGGCAGCGCCACCAGCGTGGTGGCGCACATCGCGGTCACGAGCAGTGCCGGCACGCCGTCGCCCGCGGCCTTGGCGATCGCGCCGCCCACACCCGAGCCGAGGATCTGGCCGGCCGCCCACGCCAGGTTCATCAGCGCGGCCGCGAGTGCCTGGTCGAGTCCGTGGGCGGTGGCGGCGTCGGCGAGCATCGCCATCGAGGGGGCCCAGAACGCCCCCAGCGTCGCCGCGATCGCGATGATCAGCAGCGCCAGCGGCGCCGCGCTACTCGGAAGCGTGAAGCAGGCGAACAGGACGGCTGCCGCAGCGAGTCCGAAGCGCATCGGCACGAGCCGTCCGCGACGGTCTGAGAGGCCCCCGACCGCCGGGCTGATCGCCGCCTCGATCGCCGCCCCGGCCAGAAAGGTCCCGCCGATCACCGCTGCTCCGGCACCCAGCCGGTGGAGGCGGAGCGGTCCGAGTACGTTCACGAGCCCAGACGCCACCGCCGGCAGCGCGACAAGCCACATGCTCGTGCGCATCGCCCGGCCCCGGAGCGAAGCACCGAGGTGAGCGATGCCCTGGCCCGAGGCCTTGTGCACGAGCGGGATCCGGCTCGCCTGGAAGATCAGCGCAAGCGACAGCACGACGACCGCGCTGAACGCCGGCCCGCGGCCGACGGCGTTCGCGATCGTGCCGAGCACGGGCCCCAGCAGCGCGCCGCCGATCGCGGCGCCGACGGCCGCACCGATCAGCGCGCCGCGGCGGTCCAGCGACACGTCGGCGACGATCCACGCCAACCCGCCCGCCCACGAGCAGGCCCCGCCGACGCCCTCGACGAACCGCGCGGCGTCGAGCGCCGCCGCGTTTTGCAGGAAGCCGAACGCCAGCGTGGAGGCGGCGAGCAGCGCGAGCCCGACGTAGACGGCGCGCTTGGGACCGACTCGGACCGCCAGGATCCCGCCGGGCAGCGACGCGACCAGCATCCCTGCCGGGTAGCTCGCGGTCATCACCCCGGCGGACAGCTTCGACAGGTGCAGCTCGTGCGCCAGCGTCGGCAGCAGCGGCGCGATCGCCGCGTAGAACATCGTGTCGACGAACACAACGGCGCCGATCACCAACACGAGCCGCCGCTCGGTGACGCTGCGCACATAGCTCACGCCGGCCACCGTAGACGGTGGCGCGATCCGAGAGACTTGACCGATGCTGCTGCGTGAAGACGACCGGGGCGTGCTGGCGATCGGCCAGCCGTCACACGCGTGGATCTCCGGGCAGCTCGCGCGGGCGTGGGGCAACGAGCGCTTCGGCCCGGTCAAGCCGTTCGACGAGGTGTGCCTCGCCGCCGAGCAACACGACGTCGGCTGGGCGACCCGTGACCTCGAGCCGCTCTTCAACCCCGCCACCGGACTGCCGCGGTCGTTCCTGGAGATGCCATTCGACATCCACCTCGAGCTGTTCACCTCCGGACCGCGGAGCCTCGTGTCTCAGAGCCGCTACGCGGCCGTGCTGGTGTCGATGCACGGGTGGCGGCTGTACCAGCGCCGCGACCTTGCGAAGCTCGAACAGCCGAAGGCGGACGCGATCCGGCGCTTCCTCGCCGAACAGCGTGCGTTTCAGGCGCAGCTGCTGGCCGAGCTGCGGGCGGACCCTGTGACGGCGCCCACCGCCACCGATAAGCAGGTCCAACGCAACAGCCTGCTGATCTGGACCTGGGACTACCTGTCGCTCGCGTTGTGCCTGGACTGGGCGAGCGCCGAGGCCAAGCACGCGCCGACGGCTACGGGCGAGGTCGACCTCGAGCTGCTGCGGCCCGTCGGCCCCGGGCGCGTTCGGCTCACCCCGTGGCCGTTCGAAGCGGCAACCGTGACCGTTCACTGCGAGGGGCGGCGGCTGCAGCGCCGCTACGGCAGTGAGCGCGAGATGCGCGCGGCGCTGGACGCGGCGCCATGGGAGACGCTCGAGGTGTCCCTGGAGCCGGGAGCCGGCTGAGCGTCACCTCACGAGATCGCCGGTTCACCCCCCGCGAGGAAGCGATCGAGATGCACGAGCCTGAACAGGCGCCGCACCTCGGGGGAGACGTCCGGTTCGATCGACAGCGGCCAACGCTTTATCCGTGCGTCGCCGATCGTCCGAATCAGGAGACGGATGCCGGTGCTGTCCACGAACTCAAGTCGTGAGAGGTCCAGACTGACGGGGGACCTCGTCGCCCGGAGCGAGGTCAGCCGTTCATCCAGCATCTGAACCGACGCAAAGTCGAGTTCGCCAGTCAAGCTGAGCCGGAGACGGCCGTCCGTTCGGCTCTCTTGTATCTCGAAGTTCGGCGGTGGTCCCATTTAACTCCCCGCCTCCCGAGCCGAGTTTCGCCTGCCTGCCGACGGAGTCAAGCGGGCCGGTTGGTAATCAACGATACAGGCGAGGCGATCCGTATCGCTTACGCCGCCATCGCCCCGGCCGCGACCCCGGCGGAGCGGAGCGCGTGAAGCCCGGCCAGCCCGGCCCACGGCGCATACGGCGCGAACAGCTCGTTGACCTCGTCCTCGGTCGCCCTCGCCCACGGATCGCCACCCGCCCGCAGGCGCCCGACGAACTTCAGGTACGCCAGGTCGCCGGCGGGGAGCTGGTCGAGCCGCCCCTGGCCGCTGAGCGCGAGCTTCTGCAGCGTCCAGCTGCCGATCCCCTGGATCTGGCGGAGCCGCCGCCACCCCAGCTCGTGGTCGGGATCGTTGAGGTCGACGCGTCCCGAGGCGACCTCACGGGCGGCGCGGACGAGCGCGATCGCGCGTGACTGCGACAGGTCGAACGAGGCGAGCAGCGCGGGCGCCTGCGCGGCGACCGCCGCCGCCGTCGGTGCGTCCCGCATCCCGGACACGGGGCACCGCCGGCCGAGCCGCCACACGAGCCTTCGCTGGATCGCGGCGGCGCGCTCGGACTCGATCAGCTGCTCGCAGATCGCCCACGCGAGCGCCTCGAACGGCTCGGGCTTGCCGCCAGGCCGCAACCCGGGGTTCATCCGGACCGAGGCCCCGATCATCGCGTCGAAGCGAAACCGCTCATAGAACGCGCGTAGGTCACGGTCGATCCCGAGGGCCAGGCGCATCCGCGCGATGGCCCACTCGGCAGCGCCGCGGTCGGCGGCCTGAGCGCCGAACAGCACGCGGTCAGGCGCGGGCTGCGCGACCCGCACGAACACCGGCTCCTCGCCGGCGTGCACCAGGCGCTGAAGGACGCCCCCGCGCACCCGCGTGAGCCCGTCGAGCCCGCCGCGGCGTGGCAGGCTGAAGGCCCACCGCGGTCGGACCTCCAGGCGCACCTCCACCCTGGGTTCGCCGCGATCGTCCACACAGGGGATACTGTCAGCCCATGCGGACCTCGGTCGACGTCTTCGCCAAGACCCGTGAGCACGAACGCCTGGAGCAGCTGAGGGCAGCGCGCGAGCAGGACATGGTGCCCTACTTCCGAGTGCTCGAGGGCCCGACGCTGCCCGAGGTCGAGATGGAGGGCAAGCGCCGGATCATGCTCGGGTCAAACAACTACCTGGGGCTGACCGGCGACGAGCGCGTCCGTCAGGGAGCGCTCGACGCGCTGCGCCGCTACGGCACCGGCCTGACCGGGTCGCGCTTCCTCAACGGGACCACCGAGCTGCACCTCGAGCTCGAGCGTGAGCTCGCCGACTGGATCGGAACCGAGTCGGCGATCGTCTACACGACCGGCCACCAGGCCAACCTCGGCGTGCTCGGCACGATCCTCGGTCCGGGTGACACGGTCGTCGCAGACTCCGGGGACCACGCCTCGATCCTCGACGGGATCCTGCTCTCCCGCGCGAAGCTGCGCGCCTTCCGCCACAACCGGCTCGACCGGCTCGAGCGGACGCTTGAGAAGGCGGCGGCCGACGGGGGCGGGATCCTGGTCGTCGTCGACGGCGTCTTCTCGATGGAGGGCGACGTCGCCCCGCTGCCGGAGATCGCCGACCTGTGCGAGCGCTTCGGCGCTCGGCTGATGGTCGACGAGGCCCACGCGCTCGGCGTCCTCGGCGCCCGCGGAGCCGGCACCTGCGAGCTGCTCGGAGTCGAGGATCGCGTCGACCTGCGAATGGCGACGTTCTCGAAGTCGCTGGCTTCCTGCGGCGGTGTGATCGCCGGCCCCGCGGACGTCGTCGAGTTCCTGCGGATCCAGTCCCGCCCGTTCATGTTCACGGCCTCCGGCGTGCCGGCCGCGATCGGCGCCGCGCTGGCGGCCGTCCGGATCTGCCGCTCGCCGGAGGGGCCGGAGCTGTTCAGGCGCGTGCTCGACAACGCCCGCTACCTCCACAGCGGCCTCAGCCAGCTGGGGCTGCAGGTGGTCAAGCCCACGCAGCTCGAGGACGGGGCCGAGGTCGTAACCCCGGTGGTGCCGGTGGTCGTCGGCGACGACTGGAAGGCGGCGCTCCTCTGGAAGGCCCTGTATGACGCCGGAATCTACGTCAACGTGGCGCTCCACCCGGCGGTCCCCCCGGCCGGCGCGCTGCTGCGCACGAGCGTGATGGCAACCCACGACCACGCCACGCTCGACCGGGCGATCGAGATCTTCGCGACGGTCAAGCGCCAGTTCGAGGCCGAGCACGGCCCGCTCCCGGCCCGGTCCTGAGCCCGCCGCGGGGCGCGGGCGGTACCCCGGACCTCACGGTGCCCTACCCCGGAAAAAAGCGCAACGGCCACCCCGCGCACCTCTCTGCGATTCACATCCGGCAAGCGTTTCGTTCACATCCGCTTGTCCAGTCCTGCACAAATATCGGGGCGGAAAAAAAACCCGCTCTAAGCGCATGGGCAACCAGATGTGACGTTGCTGTTACCAGCGCCGTAACCTATGTTGCACCCTGTCGAACGGTGGTCGGACCGAGCGGCGGAGATTCCCGGGGTTGGAGGTTTCTCAGCGGCAGGGGCGACTCCACAGAGCCGGCCGGCTTTTAGCTAGGTGCAGGACCTCACGGGACCACGAGGCCATCGCTGCCGCGTGCCCGGAGGCATGGGCAACATCACAGCGTCCGCTTCCTGAAGGGGAAGCAGGGAGAGAGAAGTACATGACGGAGACTGCCATCATGACCCGCGAGCCGCAACGACTGCGAGCGCTGGAGCGAGCCAACGAGATCAGGCTTGCGCGGGCGGAGCTGAAGCGAAGGATCGCCGATGGTGACATGTCAGCGGCTGAGGTCATCCTCACCCCGCCCTGCGAGGCGAGCAGCTGGGCGATCGGTGACCTGCTGATGAGTCAGCGGCGCTGGGGCACCACGCGGTGCCGGAAGTTCCTCGTGCGTAATCAGATCAACGAGACCAAGCCGGTTGGAACGCTGACCGAGCGTCAGCGGCGGCTGCTCGCGGATCAGCTGCGCGCACGGGCGTCGCGGGAGCACGCAATGGAGCTAGTCGGAGTGTAAGGAGCGGCGAACCTGGCCGAGGCACGTGATCGCGGTTGCGTCTCTCGGCCAGGGCTCGCCTGTTCACGCCCTGGCGCGGCGCAGATCAGCGATGACTTCGTCACGGCGCTGGGTGAGCTGCTCTTCGGAGTAGCGCAGCGGGGTGTAGCCGATCCCGCGCAGGGCGAGCTCTTTGCGGCGGTCGCGCCTGACTTGGGCAGGGCTGCGGTGATTGCGGTAGCCGTCGAGCTCGACAGCGATTCGCTGCTCGCGCCATAGCGCGTCGACTTCCCAGCCACCGACGCAGACATTGACCTCGGGAGGCGGGATCTTCGCTCGCTCGCAGATCTCGAGGAACAGGACCTCGAGCCCGCTCTTCGTGCGCGCGAGGCTTGGCTCGTGCTCAGCGAGCGCTTTGCGGAGCGTGGCGGAACCCGGACGCCCGGCGCCGAGCTGCGCTCGGACGGCCTGGAGATCGAGGGTCCCGGCGTAGTCGGCTTTGGCGAGAGCGCGGCGGACGGTCCGCAGCGCCCCGCCCGCGGCAAGGTCAAGCAGGGTCTGGGACACGGTGGTCACGGGGAGGCCCTCATGCCAGATGCGGTCGCAGGCGCGTCGCCGATGCACGGTGACCCCGGTCTGCGATCGGCACTGCCGGGGCGTGCTCACGTGGATCTGACGCGGCTGCTGGTCCAGCAATCCCAGCCACCAAGCGGCCGTGGCGTGGCTGAGCATCGCCCCGGGTCCGGCGTAGAGCAGCGCCGCGGCCAAGTCGGACTCGGTGCTCGAGCCGGGGTGCCCCACGGCGTAGACGCGGGGAAGGACACGGTGGAGATAGCCCTGCTTAAGCCACCCGCTCACCGCCGCGTCGTCGACGCCGAGCGCTTTGATCTGCGCCCATGTCACCCGCCCCTTTTGTCGGCCGGCCACGTCGGCGAGCCGGGCTTTGCTTCTCTGCCTTGTCATAGCTCAGGTGCGGCAGCATTGCGCGGGGCGGCGTCACGGAACAAGACATACGCGTCACAACGCGGCACCAGCTCGCCTGACGGCCACGCCCAACCGAGCGTCCGGCCTCGCCCGGCTCAGTACTTGATCCCGACGGGCAGCGGCTCGGCGCCCGCCAGGAAGAAGAACCAGACCACGAAGCCGAACAGGGCCACGCTGGCGCTGACGACGAGGACCACCTCGAG
>DATKFF010000547.1:0-2440 GCA_035511595.1 Solirubrobacteraceae bacterium
GCTCCCAGCACGGCCTCGCCTACGTCCAGCGCTTGCGCTTGAACCAGATCAACAGGCCCGCGACCGAGGCGGCGCACCCCCCGACGGCAAGCACGAGAAAGGCGAGGAGTGTGTTCTCGAGGTGGTCGACCAGGAAGCCGAAGTTCATCCCGAAGAACCCGGTCAGGAAGGTCAGGGGCAGGAAGATCGTGGCCACGACCGTGAGCTGCTTCATCACTTCGTTCTGGCGGTTCCCGACCGTCGAGAGGTAGGCGTCCATGGCGCCGGCGACCAGGTCGCGGTAGGCGTCGACGAGGCCTGCGATGTGGATCAGGTGGTCGTAGACGTCCCTGAAGTAATCGCGCTCGTCGAGCTGGAACCCGGACAGCGCGGCGATCGTGTCGATTCCGGTTCCCACCGCGTCGCGTTGCGGCACGATCACCTTGCGCATCTGCACGAGCTGGCGTTTGAGCGCGAAGATCCGCTGCAGCTGCTCGACGGTGGCGTGGGCGATGATCGCATCCTCGAGGGCGTCGATCTCGTCGTCGATCGATTGGAGTCGAGGGAAGAACGTGTCCGTCAGCGCATCGAGCACGATGTAGACGACGAACTGCTGGCTGTGCATGACGCGCGCCCCGATCTTCAGGCGTTGCTCGGCGAGGGCGGAGATCGGCTCGCGGTGGACCGTCACGAGATACCGAGACGAGACGAAGAGATGGACCTCAGCGAGTGCCCCGTCGCGGTGATCCGACCCGTTGGCGCAGAAGAACACAATGAAGGCGTACTCGTCGAACTTGTCGAGCTTCGGACGCTGGCGGAACTCCACCGTGTCCTCGACGACGAGTGGATGCAGGCCGAGCAGCTCGCCGAGGCGCTGGACATCGCCGGCGCTCGGACTCGTCAGATCCAGCCAGAAGAACTCGTCTGCGGCGAGATGCCTGCGGATCGAGGCCTCGTCAAGCTGCGTCAAGCATGCAACCGCCAGGCTCGGACCGGGCACGGGCGCGTCCGGGCCCCCCGCTTCGCTGTCGTGCGGCCGGCCCCCGTTCTGTTCTCGCGCGATCGGCGCCATGTGCCCCCCGCTCCTCAGACCAACCGCGGACCCGGCCCGCGAACCGGTGTTGGGTGAGCTTCAGCGCCCATGCCAGATCGCTCCGACCCCCGATGAGCGGCCGAACGCCGCGCTCGGCGCGTCGATCGCGGGGTCGGCGATGCCGGGGCTCGAGGCAGGGGCGCGCTTGAAGACAGCTCGTGCCGACGCGGCGACACCGGCCGTCACGACGATCGGGAGCAGCGGCATCCACAGCCGAGCATGGGCTATGAGCAGCGAGCCCGCGAGCGCGCCCAGGATCGCGCCGGCGAGCACCATGGCCAGCCGGCGCCGCTCGCTGCGCGTCTCCGACCAGGAGGACAGGTCACCCACGAGCACCGTCCAGGTCGCCGTCACGGCGGTTGTGAAGATGGCATGCACACCGAGGGAGACGACCGCGGCGGTCTGGATCCCCATCGCGAACGCGGATACGGCGAGCAGGATCCACAGCGAGGAGCCAGGTCGTCCCGAGACTGCCAGCCACAACCCGAAGAAGACGAGCTGGACCAAGGCGCTGACCGCGAGGGAGACCGTCACACCTTTGAACCAGGGCGCCCTCGCCTCGTGAGGTGGAAGCGCGGCCGCGGTCAGGCCCGCCCCCGCCCCGAAGGCGACCAGCGCGATCGCCCCGTGCAGAGCGACCTCGTGCAGATGCTGTGTCAGCCCGATGCCGATGAACAGGGCATTCCCGGTCATGAAGCCGGAGAAGACCTTCCCCAGCGCGAGCCAGCTCATCGCGTCAACCGCGCCGGCGGCGAAGGCAAGCGCTGCGAGCAGCACATCCCTGGTGCCGTTGTGGCGAAGCCGACGCGGCGCGTTGGCAGCGGTTGCGCTGGTGCTCATCTCGATCGCTCCTTGCCTCGCCGGGTTGATCACGCCATTCCCACGGCCGGCCGATCGGCCGCGTTCTCGTCAACGACAACGGACCGTGTTTTCGAATGCGTGGTCTCGAATGCGTGACGAAGAAGCTCTCACGACACGTCCCCCCCGGCATCAAGGCGGACCCTAGAGATCGAGGGGTTATCTGGAACACGCGATCCGGCTAGCCCGAAACATGTTTGGCCCTTGCCCTGTAGCGCGGCGACGCGCGGCCAGCGAGCCTGTCGGCATGGCTGCCACGGAGGCAGAGCGCAGGCACGGCACGGCGCGCACGGCGCGTGGGGGCCGAACCGATGTCCTCCCTCACCCGACATCCGAAAGGAAGACCAGATGAGCACAGAAGTGAAGGACCTTCAGCCGATCGTGAACGGTCGCGGCGCCACGATCCTGGGCCCGCGCAACGTCGCGATCGAGAGGGAGAACCCCGATGTCCTGGTCTCGCCGGAGACCGACGCGGGCACCATTCCCAACCTCAAGTTCCCTTACGCGATG
>DATKFF010000548.1:0-5783 GCA_035511595.1 Solirubrobacteraceae bacterium
GACGGTCCTGACCGGGAGCTTGCCGTGATAGTTCAGCGGATCTTCGATGTACGCCTGGACGACGGCCGGGTCACGGCTGACGAGGTTCGGGTCGATCGGGAACAGCGGCAGCCCGGGTGAGAGCGCCGACAGCACTCGGGCGACGAGCCGCATCGGCGCCGGTGCGGCTTCGAGCGCCGCGAGCGGGGCCGAAAGGATCAGCCCGGTGAGGCGGTCCTGGTGCGCGAGCGCATAGCTGACGGCAATCGCGCCGCCCATGCTGTGCCCGAGCAGGAACACGGACGCGCCGGGGTGCTCGCCGGCGGCGAGGCACACCAGCGAGTCGAGGTCGGCGACGGCGTTGTCGATCCGGTCGATCAGCGCGCGTGGACCCTCGGAGCGCCCGTGGCCGCGGTGGTCGATCGCGTACACGCCGTAGCCCTCGCCGACCAGGCGCGCGGCGACGTGCTCGTAGCGCCCCGCGTGCTCGCTGGCGCCGTGTGCCAGCACCACGATCGCGCGGGGATCGCCCTCCGGGAGCCAGGCCTGCCAGTGGATCCGGAGCCTCCGCGCGCCGCTGAAGCTGCCCTCACGCGTGGTCACGCCGGCGCCTCGGCCCACGGGACCACGACGGCGTCCTCGAACGGCGAGTTACGCGCGACCACGTATTCCGCCGGCTCGCTGCTCGAGACGTTCTCGAGCACATGCGTCTCCTTCGGAGGAACGTAAACGAGGTCGCGCGGCTCGAGTATCAGCTCGTGCTCGAGGCGGTCGCCCCACTTGACCAGCAGCGAACCGGACAGCATGTACACCGCGCTCTCGCATCCCTCGTGATAGTGGGGGCGGGACTGCGTTCCCGGCGGGACGCGGAAGACGGCCATGTAGATGTTGCGCGCGCCGGCGGTGGCCTGGGAGATCTCCGAGCCGCCGACGACGCCGCGGGGCACGTCCCGATCGGGGCCCGGCTTGACGACCTTCACGTGAGGCGCTCCTCCCTCATCGGCGCGGAGTCTATCCGCGCTCGGATGGGGTCAGCTCGATCTGCAGCGGCGGCTGCGGCCCGGCCTCGTGGTCGACCTGGAGCGTCGTGTGCTGGATGTCGAAGCGGTCGCGCAGCACGCTCTGGAGATGCCGGCGCAGCTCGTGGCAGTCCGCTCCCGCGCGGACGACGACGTGGGCCGACAGCGCGGGGAAGCCGGAGGTGACCTCCCACACGTGCAGGTCGTGCACCTCGACGACATCGTGCTCGGAAGCCAGCGCGCGTCCGATCACCTCGGGCTCAAGGCCGGCGGGGGCGGCTTCCATGAACACCCGGCCGGAGGCGATCACAAGGCCGTAGCCGGCGCGCAGCATCAGGGCGGCGATCAGCAGCGACGCGATCGGGTCGGCGCGGTTGAAGCCGGTGGCGAGGATCACGATCGCCGCGATCGCGGTCGCGGCGAAGCCGTAGAGGTCGGTCAAGATGTGGCGGTAAGAGCCTTCGACATTGAGGCTCCGCTCGGACTCCTGCTCGTGCGCGAGGGCGCGGCTCGCGAGGAGGTTGACGACGATCCCCGTGAGCGCGACCGCGAGTACGACCGCACCGTTCACCTGCGGCGGCGACACCAGCCTGACGATCGACTCGTACACGATCACCGCGGCGAGGACGAGCAGCGTCACTCCGTTGGCTTGGGCCGAGAGGATCTCGGCGCGGCCCAGGCCGTAGGTGAGCGCGCCCTTGGCCGGCCGGGTCGCCAGCCGCGCCGCCACCAGGGCGATCGCCAGCGCGGCGGCGTCGGTCAGCATGTGGGCGGCATCGGAGAGGAGCGCCAGCGACGAGGCGAGGGCACCGGCGACTACCTCCACGACCATGAACGCGAGGATCAGCGCGAGCGCCGCCGCCAGGCGCCGCTGATCGTCCTGCCGGCTCAGGTGCACGTGGTCGTGTGTCGTCATTCAGTTGAGCGACGGATCGAGCGGCATCCGTGCCACCAGTGCATAGCTACCCCCTTTGCGGGTCAGCACCTCGGACCACAGATCCCGCGCCCCGGACGAGAACGCGTCCTCGGTGCGCGCGGGCTCGAGGATCCAGTCGCCCCGCTCGAGCTCCGCGTCGAGCTGACCCGCGCCCCAGCCGGAGTGCCCGGCGAACGCCCGCGCGCTGCGCAGACCAACGGACAGCTCCTCGAGCACCGATGCCGTCCCGAGCACGCCGACGTCATCGAACGCCAGCAGCGCCGCGTCGCCCGGGTCCTCGAAGTGGCCCAGGATCACCACCGACGATGGCTGGACGGGTCCGCCGATGAACAGCGGCTCGGCCGGGTCGATCACGTCGTCGAGCTCTGCGCCCGCGTCGCCGACGGTCGTCTCCGATGGGCGGTTCAGCACCAGCCCGAACGCCCCGTCCTCGGAGTGCTCGACGACCAGCACCACCGTGCGTGAGAAGTTCGGGTCGTTCAGCGTCGGTCCGGCGATCAGGAGCTGTCCGCGGGCGGAGTTCATCAAAGACCGAATGAGCGCCCCAGCACTTCGCTCATGATCTCGTCGGTGCCGCCGCCGATCGGCCCGAGCCGGGCATCGCGGGCGGCGCGCTCGATCCCGTACTCCTTCATGTAGCCGTTGCCGCCGTGGATCTGCAGGCAGGAGTCCATCACCTGGAACGCGGAGCGCTGGGTCGCGAGCTTCGCGATCGTCACCTCGCGGACCGCGTCCTCGCCGGCGAGGTAGCGGCGCAGCGCCGCGTATGTGACGTCACGGCCGGCCTCGATCTTGAGCGCGATCTCTGCGAGCTTGTGGCGGATGACCTGGTGGTGGCCGATCTCACGGCCGAACGCCTTGCGCTCGAGCGCGTAGCGAAGCGTGCGCTCGAACGCGACCTGCATCGCACCGACCGCCCCGAGCGCCATCAGCAGACGCTCCCACTGGAAGTTGGCCATGATCAGGTAGAAGCCCTTGTGCTCCTGCCCGAGCAGGTTCTCCGCGGGCACGAACACGTCGTCAAGGCTGATCAGCGCGGTGTCCGACGCGTGCCAGCCGAGCTTCTCGAGCGCGCGCGACTGCACTCCCGGGCCGCGCTCGATGATCAGGAACGAGATCCCGTGGTGACCTCCCTCCTCGGTCGTCTTGACCGCGGTGACGAGCACGTCGGCGCGCACCCCTCCGGTGATGAACGTCTTCGAGCCGTTGACGAGGTAGCCGCCGTCGACGCGCCTGGCGTGCGTGCGGATCGAGGCCACGTCTGAGCCGGCGTCGGGCTCCGTGATCGCGAGCGCCGCGATCTTCTCGCCCCTGATCCCGGGGACGAGGTAGCGCTGCTTCTGTTCCTCTGAGCCGAACCGCGCGATCGGCGGCAGCGCGATCCCGCAGTGCGCGCCGATCCCCGCCGCCAGGCCGCCGGACCCGCAGCGGGCAAGCTCCTCGACGAATACGGCGTCGGCAATCGGGTCCTCGTCGCCGCCGTACTGCGCCGGGAACTTCAGGCCGATATAGCCCTGCTGCGCGAGCCACCCGAACACCTCGTTGGGGAACCAGTGCGCGTCCTCCCATTCCGCCGAGCGCGGGAACAGCTCGGTCTCGACGAACCGCCGAACCGCCGCTCGGAACTGCTCGTGCTCCTCGGTGAACGGGGGGATCGGCTTGCGTACGCCCGACGGCTCGACACCCGCCTTCTCAGCCAGCCGTTGCACCCCTAGAACCGTACCTCCCCGCCTCACGGCCGGGTATCTTCCGCGTGCGGTGACCACCGTTAGCCAATACCAGACCGGCTGGTCGACGGGGCTCCGGGCGGGATTCTGGCGTCGCCTCGTGGCGGCGCTGATCGACGGCCTGATCGTGGGGATTCCGCTGAGCCTGCTCGAGCACGCGTTCAACACGAGCGGCTACCTGCTCGGCCTGCTGGTGGCGATGGCCTACTTCACCTACTTCGA
Source organism: Solirubrobacteraceae bacterium (assembly GCA_035511595.1). Classification (GTDB taxonomy): domain Bacteria; phylum Actinomycetota; class Thermoleophilia; order Solirubrobacterales; family Solirubrobacteraceae; genus Palsa-465. The sequence goes on from DATKFF010000548.1 coordinate 3,885, forward strand.
GGGCGGCCCCACCGGACAGGGCTACGGCAAGCGCGCGATGGGCATCTGCGTCGTCGACGTCGACACGGGCGGGCCGATCGGCTACGGCCGCGGGTTTATCCGCTACATCGGACGGGCGGTGTCGGCGATCGCCTTCTATCTCGGCTACCTGTGGATGCTGTGGGACGGCGAGAAGCAGTGCTGGCACGACAAGTTCGCGCGTGACGTGGTCGTACCCGTCACCTCTCAGTGACCGCTACAGCCCGTACGAGCGGCCGATCACCTCGAGCATGATCTCGTCGGTCCCGGCGCCGATCCGGTTCAGCCGCAGGTCCCGCCAGCTGCGCTCGATCCCGTACTCCTTCATATAACCGTTGCCGCCGTGGATCTGAATGCATTCGTCGGCGACCTCCACGGCGATCCGCGCCGCGTACAGCTTGGCCATCGTGATCTCACGCACGGGGTACTCGCCGTTCTGGAACCGCCAGGCGGTCGTGTAGACCATCTGCCGGGCAGTCTCGATCTTCGTCGCCATCTCCGCGAACTTGTGGCGGATCACCTGGAAGTTGCCGATCGCGCGCCCGAACGCGGAGCGCTCCTTGGCGTACTGCAGGGTGCGGTCGAACACCTGCTGGGCACCAGCGACCGAGCCCGCGGCGCCGATCAGCCGCTCCCCCTGAAGCTCCCAGGAGATGTGGTAGAAGCCCTTGCCGAGCTCGCCGAGCATCGCCGAGGCCGGCACGCGAACGTCCTGGAAGGCCAGGAGCGCCGTGTCAGAGGCGTGCATCCCCAGCTTTTGGAGCTTCTTCTCCCGGATCACGCCCGGTAAGTCCATCGGCACCAGGAACAGCGTGATTCCGGAGTGTCCCGCGTCCGGATCGGTCTTCGTCACGAGCACGATCGCGTGCGCGCGGTGCCCGTTGGTGATGAACGTCTTGGAGCCGTTGATCACGTACTCGTCGCCGTCGCGGACCGCGCGGGTCTTGATCCCGGCCACGTCCGAGCCGGCGTCGGGCTCGGTGATCCCGATCGCCAGGATCGCCTTGCCCTGGATCGCGGGCACCACCCACTCCTGCTTCTGCTCCTCGGATCCAAACGCCAGGATTGGCGGCATTGCCATGTCCGTCTGGACCGCCACGCCCATCCCGAGCCCGCCGCAGTGGGCGTGCGCCATCTCCTCGGCGAGCACCAGGCTCGTGTAGTAGTCGCCGCCCTGGCCGCCGTACTCCTCGGGCTTGTCGAGGCCGAGGAAACCGAGCTCGCCCATCCGCTCGAACACCCAATTCGGGAACGTCGTCTCCTCCCACTCCTCGGCGTGGGGCTGGAGCTCCTTGATCACGAACCGGCGGATCGAGTCGCGCAGCTGCTCGTGGTCGTCGGTGAAGATGAAGTGCTTGCGCTGGGAGGCGAAGTCGGGCTTCAGGACGTCGGCGGTGGCCATCGGTGTTCTCTCCTGGTCGCTGGGCGGCGCTCGACGCTAGCGGAGCGCTCGTGCAAAGTAAACAGTAGAACTTCCTACTTCTTACTTCTACGAGGCCGGCGTCCGGGATCGAGGGGGGTCGTGGGCCAGAAGTTAGGAATAGCCGAACTTTCATCCCAGGACCCACGATCCGCGTAGGCTTCCGCCCCCGTGGCCTACGAGACCCTCCGCTACGACGTCTCGGACAACGGTGTGGCGACGATCGCGCTCGACCAGCCGGAGACGCGCAACGCGCTGTCGGATCAGCTGCTGGAGGAGCTTGGCGTCGCGCTTCGGACCGCACGTGATGATGCCGCGGTCCGGTGCGTCGTGCTCACCTCCACGCACGAGAAGGTCTTCTCGGCGGGCGGCAACCTCGCGGGCTTCGCTGCCGATGTGCCGCTCGTGGAGAAACATCACGCCACCGAGCGATTCCCGCGCCTGTTCCAGTTGCTCGGTGA
>DATKFF010000549.1:0-8687 GCA_035511595.1 Solirubrobacteraceae bacterium
TAGCTCCCGTCCGGGCCGGTGGTTGCGTCCGCCAGGACCGCGAAGCGACTCTGGTGGGCACGCCTGCCCCACAGCTGCACGACCGTGCTCGGGTCCGGCGTGGTCGTCCCCGGCATGTACAGGACGCCGGAGATCGTGGCCGACCCGCCCTCGTCGACGATCGGAGCGGAGGTGGCGATCGTGAAGTCAGGCACCTGGGCCTGGTTCACCGTGATCGTCATCGGATCCGAGACGCCGCGGATGTTGCGATAGTCACCGGGGAACACGACGCGGACGTCGTGGTCGCCAGGTCGCCGCCACCGGTATGAGATCGAGTACACCGAGCCGCCGTTGGTGTGGCCGCTCTTGAGTGTCGACCAGTCGTCGCTCGAGCCGTTCTGCTCCTGCAGGACGACGCGCTCGAACGGGTGGTTCGGGTACACCTGCCCGGTGAGCGTGATCGGCGTGTTGGTATCCGTCGAGGCGCTCGACGGGGTGATGCCCACGAGCGCGGTCACCCGCTCGTGGATGGTCCGGCTGTGCGAGCCGCTGGGGCCACGGACGAACCAGCTGCGGTTGGTCAGGACGACGCCCTCGGCCCGTGTGAACTCGTAGTAACCGGAGGCGTCGGTGGTCGTCCTCTGCACCAGGGTGTATCCCTGGTTGGAGCCGGCGATGTGGTGGTAGAGGGCGATCGGCTGACCGGCGTTGTCGGCTCCGAGGAGCCGGCCGTAAATCACGACCCCCTCGCCCGCAGTCACCGGATTCGGTGCCGCGGCGATCGTGAGGTGGTGGTTGTGCCGAGGCGCGGCGCTGGCGAGAGTCGGGGCGGCGAGGCTCCCGATCGCGGTCAGCATGCACGCGAGCACGGCGAGTCGCAGACGCATTGAGCGCTGTCTCCTTCCCTTGCTAGGTGACTGTGCACTCCGCCTAGATTTGCCGGCTCCCTACCGGGCGGAGGCCCTTGGACGGTTGCAAGAACACGTGGCCACGTGTCGAAGTTGCGGCGATCTCCCGTTTCCCGGGGCGTCAATGGCGGTTAGACTGAAGGTGCGGTGGACCCGTTCGCGGTGATCATCTTCAGCGCCGTCGCCGTCATCGTCTTGTCGGTATGGCTGGTCGGCAGGTTCTATCCCGGATCCGGCCTCGAGCAGGTGGGCCTGAGGAGCGCCCGGGAGATCGCCGAGACGCGGGAGTCACTCGAGGCCGAGGACCTCGACCAGATGCTCGCCGCGCACAATGCGCGCCGCCGGGCCCGGGGCGAGTCGGAGGTCTCCGTGGCCGATCTGGAGCTCCGAGTCGCGAGTGACCTCCGTGAGCAGCAGCGCCGGCGCGAGGCGTACCTCGCCGACCAGGACTTGAGCCAGCTGCTCGAGGCCACCAACGCCCGCCGCCGCTCCCGCGGACTGCCCGAGCGAACGCCCCAGCAGGTCCGTGACGAGTTCGGGGGCAAGCCGGCGACCGACGGCTGACGCGCGGCCGTGCGCTGCCTGATCATCGGCTGCGGATGCCGCGGCCGGATCCTCTCGCGGGAGCTCGTCACGCGCGGCGACGCGGTGCGCGGTACGACCCGCGACCCGGCCCGGCTCGCCTCGATCGAGGCCGCCGGAGCCGAAGCGGGCCTCGGCGATCCGGACCGGGTGGCGACGCTGGTCGCCGCGCTGGAGCACGTCACTGTCGCGTGCATCCTGCTCGGCTCGGCGACCGGCTCGGCTGCGCAGCTCGCAGCGCTCCATTCCACGCGGCTGGAGATGCTGCTGACGAAGATCGTCGACACGACGATCCGCGGCGTGGTGTACGAGGCCCGCGGGTCGGTCGACGCCGAACTGCTGGCTGGCGGCGCCGAGCGTGTCCGCGCGTTCGGCGAGCGCTCGCTGGCGGGTTGGGAGCTGATCGAGGCAGACCCCGGCGATCACGCCGTCTGGCTGGCGGCGGCGGTTGCGGCGGTCGACGGTGTCCTGGCGGGGAGTTAGAGAAGCGGGCCGATCCGGTCGAACAGGTCCGACAGCATCCGGGCGGTCGCGCCCCAGATCAGGTTGTCCCCCACCACGTAGGTGTCGGTGCGGATCGGCAGCCCCCGGCGGATCAGCCGCTGGCGCTGGTAGCCGTCACGGAGCTCACGCAGCGAGAGCTCGAGCACCTCGGCGACCTCGCGCGCGCTGAGCGTCCACGTCATTCCGGGCTCGATCAGGCCGACGAACGGATAGACCGAGTAACCGGTGGCGATCGTCGGCGTCGGCTGCAGCGCGCCGAGGATCTCGACCGCCTCGCGAGGGAGTCCGATCTCCTCCTCCGCCTCGCGTAGCGCCGTCGCGACGAGGTCGCGCTCGCCATCCTCGTAGCGCCCGCCCGGGAACGAGATCTCGCCCGGGTGGCGCCGCAGATCGTCGCGGCGCTTCGTGAACACCGCGTGCAGCTCGTCGTCCTCCAGGTACAGCGGAACCAGCACACCGGCGTCCGTGCGACCGTGAACCTTCAGCTCGAGCGCGTCGGCGGGCGCGAGCAGGACCCGGCCCAGCTCCTCCCGGACCACACCGGTTTTGAGTGGCATCGCCTGACTATATTTGGCGCTCCATGGATGGTCTGATCGTCGTCGACGTGCAGAACGACTTCTGTCCCGGAGGCGCGCTCGCTGTCCCCGACGGCGACGCCGTGATCGACCCCGTCAACCTGCTCGCCGAGCAGATCCCGTTCGTCGTCGCGACACGTGACTGGCACCCGCCCGACCACCTGTCGTTTCAGGAGCAGGGCGGACCGTGGCCGGTGCACTGCGTCCGTGACACACGCGGCGCGCAGCTGCATCCGAAGCTCCACTCGAGTCAGATCGACGCGGTCGTCGACGCCGGCCGCGAGCCCGAGGACGAGGGCTATTCCGGGTTCGAGCACACCGAGCTCGAGCGGATGCTCCGCGAGCAGGGGGTCGACACGGTGCACGTCGCCGGGCTGGCGCTCGACTACTGCGTCAAGGAGACCGCGCTCGACGCGCGGCGGGCCGGCTTCGACGTCGTCCTACATCGCGGGGCGACGCGCGCGATCAACGTCGATCCGGGCGACGACGAGCGCGCCATCGCCGAGCTGCGGGCGGCCGGAGTCGAGGTGGTCGAGTAGGCGGCTAGGTCCGGGCGGGCTCGACGCGCTCGACCCGCTCCTCGAAGATCGACTCACCGTCGAGCGTGCGGTGGATCGGGCACTTGGCGGCGATCACCCGCAGCATCTCGACCTGCTCTTCGGTGCAGCCGCTCGGGATCCGCAGCACCAGATTGAAGTGGGTGGGGCACCCGCGCTCCGCCGGGGTGTACTCGCACTCGACCTCGACCGCCCCGATGTCCCAGCCCTTGCGCTTGGCGTACATCTCCATGGTGATCGCCGTGCAGGACGCGAGGCTCGCCGCCAGCAGCTCCTGCGGGCTCGGGCCCTCGTCCTCGCCACCGTACTCGGGCGGCTCATCCGTCGTCAGCTGGTGATTCCGGATGTCGATCCGGTGTGTGAACGCGTGGCCAGTGCGCCGTGCGATCGCCTTCATCGAGTGTCCTTTTTCAGCCATTTCTCCCCCGGACGCCATCGTAGCGTTGGCTCAGGCGTGGGTACTTCGATCAGACCTTCTCGTCCGATCTGGGTTAGGCCAGGGGGTTGAAGATCAGTCCGGTCGGGACCTTGGGGAAGAAGTAGGTCGACTTCGGCGGCATGCTCTCGCCGGCGGCGGCGACCGCTTGGACGAGCTCGATCGGCGGCGGTGCCATCAGGAATGCGGCGTCGTACTCGCCGGTCTTGACCAGCTCCAGGGCCTGCTCGGTGTCACGCGCGTAGCCGAGCTGGGTGAGGTGGTCGATGTCCTCGTCGGTCATCCCGAGCGCTCCCTTGAGGATCAGCGCCTCGAGCACGGCGGTGTCGAGTCGCCGGTAGGGCTCGGCCCGATCGGGCAGCGCCGCGTCGGCGATCGCGGGGCTCTTGAGCGTCAGCATGAACGGCCGCTGGAAGTGCGAGTCGATGTACCCGATCCGGATCGCGCCCGGATCGGTGTCCGGGGCGAGCGCGTCGGTGCTCTCGAGCTCCTGGACGTCGAAGTCCCGACGGATCGCGTCCGCCAGCGCCTCCTGCTGTTGGGGAGTGAGATTTTTCAGCAGGCGGTGCGTTGGGAACACGGTCAAGCCGGGGTCCTGGAGCGCGACCAGGTCCATCAACACGTAGCGGTGCTCGCCCTCGCCGCCGATCTCGTCGGCGTAGATCCGCGCCGTCTCGTAGCGGTGGTGGCCGTCCGCGATCAGCAGTTCGGCGCCGCTGAGCGCCTCCGTGACGGCGGCGATCGTCGTGGGGTCGGCGACCCGCCAGAGGCGGTTGTGGGTGCCGTCCTCGTCGGTGGCCTCGCCCCACGGGTCGGTGGTGGTGGCCGGCTCGAGGGCGCCCCAGGCGGTCCCCTGCGGATCGGAGAACAGCGAGAAGATCGGCGACAGGTTGGCCTTCGTGGCGCGGGTGAGCCGGAGGCGGTCCTCCTTGGGTCCCGGGTGAGTCCGCTCGTGCGGGCGGATGCGGCCGGCTCCGTACTCCTCCACGCGCACGCGCGCGAGGAACCCGCGCCGACGGCGGCGCCGACCGTCGGGGCCGGTGTAGTCCTGCTCGAGTGCCCACAGCGCCGGTTCCGCGTCCTGGACGATGACCTGCTCCTGCCGCCACTCGGCGAGCTGGTCGGCGGCGGCGTCGTAGGGGTCATCGCCCTGCGGGAGGTCGATGCGGACGATGTTGTAGGGAGACCGCGCCTCGAGCTCCGCGCGCTGGGCGGCGTCGATCACGTCGTAGGGCGGCGCGACGACGTCCTGGAGGCCACCGGTCTTCTGAAGGTTGTAGTGGAGCGCCCGCAGCGGCTGGATCTCGGCCATCGGCGCCGCGAGGCTACTCGATCGCCGCGGTCCGGCGCCGGCCGTCGTGCAGCGGGTTATGGCGACGGGATGACGCACCCCCGCGACGCGCGAGGGGCGTGTCGTCTCGTCGCCAACTGTCGGCGGTGAGATGACGCGGCCCCGGGCGAGCAAGGGGGTGCGTCGTCTCGTCGCCATCGCGGATCGTTGCGTTGCCGTACGCGATGTGGTTAGCCGTATCCATCCGAATCGAGTGGGACGTAGGTTCGGGCCACGTCGTGTTCGATCGATCGGATCTGGGAGGCTGGGCTTTAGACTCAGCCGACACGTTTCGGGGCGTGGCGCAGCCTGGTAGCGCGCATCCCTTGGGCGGATGAGGTCCTCGGTTCGAATCCGGGCGCCCCGACTTCATACGGCATCGCTCTCAGGTTCGAATCTCCAGAACTCGGTCTGGGGCGAGTCCCCGGCTCCCAGCCCTGAGTCAATCGGCGCCAGGCCATTACGGGGCCGGCCCCACACGCCGCTACTCGCCAGTCAGCCGGCCAACGATCCGATCGAACAGGCTGAAAGCTCGCTCTTGCGCTCCGGGGGCGCAGCGATCGATCTCGCTCCGCAGCCGCTCCTCGTCGATCTGCTGTGACAACAGCCGCTCCCGGCCGCCATCCACCCATGCGGTGGCGAGCTCCCGACCGACCTCGGGATGGAACTGGAGTCCGACGATCGAGTCGAGTGCGAACGCCATCGGCTCGGAAGCCGTCCCGGCAAGGAGCTCGGCACCCGGTGGTAGCTCGAACATGTCCTCGTGCCAGCGAAACCATGGGCCCGGCGGGATCAACGCTGGGGCATTGGTGGGGATCTCCCGCCACTCCACCCGGGTGGAGGGGGCCCGCAATGCACGCCCCCCGAAGGCCGCCGCGAGCAGCTGCCCGCCGAAACAGATCCCCAGCAGGCGCGTGCCGGCAGCATGCGCCGCACGGACGAACTCGATCTCCTCGCCAATCCACGGATCCGGGGAGCCGTGGACAGAGCAATCGGACCCCAGGCTCACGATCAGACCACGTGCGTTCGGCTCGGGCCATCGCTCCAGTGACGGGACCGTGAGCACCTCGGCTGAATGCCCGCGCGCAGCCGCCCAATCCGCCATGTAACCGGGCGGCGCCTCGGGCTCGTGCTCCAGGAACCAGATCCGCACGTCACGGAACCCCGCACGAGATGTCACGCATGAACAACGCAATGTACGGAATCACCATCGGGATCCTCAGCGCGCCACGGGAGTGCTTCGTCGCTGCGCGTGCGGGGTCGCGCCGTCCTGTCCGGCGCCTACGCTGGCTGGGATGAACGAGTTCTCCGCCCGCGCCCGCTCGCTTGTGGAGCGGATCGAGGCCGACAGGCCAGACCCGCAGATGGCCGAGGAGCTCGAGACGCTACGAGCCATGTGGCGCTCGATGCCGCGAGCGGAGCAGGCCGAGGCGGCGGACGCGGCGCGCGCGCTTGCGGAGGCTCAGGAGCGCACTGGCCCGCGGGGGCCGGTCGTCGATGACAACGCCGCCGCCCAGCTGGCGCTCAGCGGACTTGACCGGATCGACGTCGACGCGCCGCCGGAGCGCCGATATGAGGGACCGCGCGATCCCGACGCGCTGCTGGCGCACATCGGCCTGGATCAGTTTCGCCCTGGACAGCGCGAGGCGGTAGTCGCCGCCTTGGATGGTCGCGACAGCCTGGTGGTGATGCCCACAGGCGGCGGCAAGAGCCTCTGTTACCAGCTGCCGGGAATCGCGAGCGACGCGCTCACGGTCGTGGTCTCGCCACTCATCGCGCTGATGGCAGATCAGTACAGGCGGCTCGTGCTCGGAGGGCATCCGGCGACGATGATCGCCTCGGGGATGGACTCGGGCGCTGCCGCCCGCGCTCTGGCGGACGTTCGCGACGGACGCGCGCGGATCGTCTTGTGCTCGCCGGAGCGTTTTGCGTCCTCGTCGTTCCTGGCGGCACTGGCGCAGCGCCGCGTGGGCTTGTTCGCCGTCGACGAGGCCCACTGTGTATCCGAGTGGGGCCATGACTTCCGACCCGACTACCTCCGCCTGCGCGGGGTGATCGATCGGCTTGGCTCCCCGACCGTGATGGCGTGCACCGCGACCGCCACCGAGCAGGTGGCGGAGGAGATCAGCGCGCGGCTCGGCCTGCGCGACCCCCACGTGCTCCGGGCCGGGTTCGACCGACCGAACCTGTCATTCGACGTGATATCGCTCGAGGGCCAGGGCTCCAAGGCGCGCAAGCAGATGCTGCTCTCGGTGGCGCTCTCGGACCCGGCCAACCGACCGGCGATCGTCTATTGCGGCACTCGTCGAGAGGTGGAGGAGGTAACGGACCGGCTGCGGTCCGAAGGGTTGTTGGCCGTGGGCTACCACGCCGGGATGCCGGCGGACGAGCGGGCCTCGGCCCAGCACCGGTTCATGGAGGGCGATGCCGAGATCGTGGTCGCCACGAACGCGTTCGGGATGGGGGTGGACAAGGCTGACGTCCGGTCGGTCGTGCATTGGGCAATCCCAAAGAGCGTCGAGGCGTACTACCAGGAGGTGGGCCGGGCCGGACGGGACGGCCGGCCCGCGCGCGGGATCCTGCTGGCCAGCCGCGCCGACCTCGGGCGGCTCATCAACTTCATCAAGGGTGATGCCGTCGACACCGACGACGTGCTGGCATACGTCCGGCGTCTGAAGGCCGCATGCGATGGCGAGGCGACGGTGGTCGACGCGCCGCGATCGGATCGGGACAGAATTTGTCTCGGGGTCGCCGAGCGTGCGGGGCTATGCACGCTGGAGCCGGCGTTCGGGGGACGGCTCCAGGTTGCGTTTGCGAGCTCGGCGGACGCCGGTCGGGTGGCCTCCATCTGCCGGGTCGCCCGCGACCGCGCCTGGCGTGCTTACCGCGCGATCGAAGCATTCAGCGCGGCCTCGGGTGTCTGCCGGCGGCGCGCGCTGCTCGATCACTTCGGCGACGACCGGCAAGGTGCACCCCTGGGACGGTGCTGCGATGTCTGCGATCCCGACACGATCGGTCTTCCCGACCCGGCATCGCTCACGCCGAGTCGCGCCAAGCGCGGCCGCGCCTCGGACTCGACACCGGTCGCTCCGGCCGACATGGTTCTCCTGCAGAGCTTGCGGGATTGGCGCATGCGCGCGAGCGACGGCAAACCCGCCTACACCGTCGCACACAACAGCACGCTCGAGGCGATCGCCACACTGCGACCGCGCTCACTGGACGAGCTCGCGAGGATCAAGGGGGTCGGCCCAGCTTTCGTGGAGCGCCATGGACGAGATGTGCTGGTGCTGGTGGGCGAAGCCGGACAGGGGCAGACGCCGGCGGGGGCCTGAACGCTGCCAGCGACAGCTGGTGCGGCAGCGTCGCGCCCACTTGCGGGACAATCCCCCTGACCTTTGCAGGTGCCGCCTCAACTGCTCAGGCCCGTCGGGCGATTCCTACATCGCCGACTCGCCATCAGACGATCGCCTTGGACGCCGGTGATGCGGTGCGCCGCGCTCGCGATTGTCACGCTCGGCGTCTCCGCGTGCGGGGCCTCCAGCGGTGGCTCCAATGCGCCACCGCACTCAGCCTCGGCTGCGGTTCCCGGAGCCCACCCGCAGGTGATCGAGCCGAGCGCCGGAGCGCAGGCGAGCGCGGTCACGCCGAGCGATCCGATCGGGGATCCAAACGCGCACGCGCCGTCGCTCGCGCAGGTCAAGCGAGAGCTGAAGCTGGAGATCATCTACGCGCCCGTCACAAGCGCCGGCTACATCGACCCGCTCCAGTACGTCACACACTGGGAGCGCACCGACCAGGGCGTCGATGCCACGATGC
>DATKFF010000550.1:0-3096 GCA_035511595.1 Solirubrobacteraceae bacterium
TCGATCTCGTCAGGGGTGGTGTCCCGCGCTGCCCAGACGTCTTCGCTCAAGCGACGGCTCCGTGCCCCTCGCTCACAACCGCCGCCACTTACGTCCTCCCTCGAGGATGCGGTTGGCCTCCTCGGGCCCTTCCGACCCGGCCGTGTACTGCGGAATCGGCGAGGTGGTGTCCTCTTTCCAGGCGGTCAGGATCGGATCGACGATCGCCCACAGCGCCTCGATCTCGTCGTTGCGCGTGAACAGTGTGGCCTCGCCGCGCATCGTGTCGACGATCAAGCGCTCGTAGGCCTCGGGCGACTCCGACAGGAACGACGTCCCGTAGCGGAACTCCATGTAGACCGGGCGGATCCGCATCCTCGTGCCGGGGATCTTCGCCCCGATCGAGATCGACACCCCCTCGTCTGGTTGCACCGTGAGGATGATCTCGTTCGGCTGCACGCCGACGGAGCCGGAGGTCTGGAAGGCGACGTGCGGGACCGGCTTCAGGGTGACCGCGATCTCGGTCACCTTGCGGGCCAGGCGCTTGCCGGTCCGTAGGTAGAACGGAACCCCGGCCCAGCGCCAGTTCGATACGTGCAGGCGCAGGGCGGCGTAGGTCTCGGTGCGCGAGTCGGGCGGGATGCCCTCCTCCTCGAGGTAGCCGGAGACGCGCTTGCCGCCGACGACCCCTGGCCCGTACTGGGCTCGGACGGCGATGTTCTGGACCTCTTCGACCGAGGGCGGGACGATCGCCTCGAGCACCTTCACCTTTTCGTCACGCACTCGATTGGCCTCAAACGAGATCGGCGGCTCCATCGTCAGCAGCGACAGCAGCTGAAGCATGTGGTTCTGGACGAGGTCGCGCAGCGCCCCCGCCCTGTCGTAGTAGTCGGCTCGGCCCTCGATCCCGATGTCCTCGGCCGCGGTGATCTCGACGTGGTCGATGTAGTTCCGGTTCCAGACGGGCTCGAACAGCGTGTTCGAGAACCGGAACGCCATCAGGTTCTGGACGGTCTCCTTGCCGAGGTAGTGGTCGATCCGGAAGATCTGCGACTCGTCGAAAACCTGCTGCACCTCGGCGTTCAGCTCGCGGGCAGACGCGAGGTCGTAGCCGAACGGCTTCTCGATCACGATCCGGACGTCCGCATCCTCATGATGCTCGAGCCCGGCCTCCCCCAGCTTGCCGGCGATCACCGGGAAGAACTGCGGCGCCGTCGCGAGGTAGAAGATGCGGTTCATCGGGTACCCGGCGCGCTCGTCGAACTGCCGCAAAGCGCCGTCGATCTCGGAGTAGACGCGGCCCTCGTCGAAGCTCCCGGAGATGTAGCGCATATCTTCGAGCAGTCCCTCGAGCACGCCCGGATCGGGCTTGCGCCGGGAGAAGCGCTCGATCGACTGGCGGGCGATCTCACGGAACTGTTCGTCGGAGTGCGGGCTGCGCGCGATGCCGACGAGCTCGAAGCGCTCGGGGAGCGCACCCTCGTGGGCGAGGTTGTAGATCGCCGGCAGCAGCTTGCGATGGGCGAGGTCGCCGGTGGCTCCGAAGATCACGAGCGCCGTCGGATGGACGGGGAGCCGCTCGAGCCCCTCGATCAGGGGGTTCTCGGCGGTGGTCTGATCCGCGACTACTGCGCTCATCGGCGTGCGGGCTCCACGGTCAGGCTCCTCGGAGCAGGCCGCTGATCCGCTGGGTGAGCGACTGCACGGCGGTCGCGGGATCTCCCTCCAGCTTCACCCGCTCGGCCGGCAGCCCGTGCTGGCGCAGCGTCTCCAGGTCGCCCGCCGACTGCGCCGCGATCAGAGTCGCGAACGAATAGCTCTCGCCGGGGATCTCGACGTCGTGCTGAGGGTCGTTGACGAGCTGCAGGAAGCGTCCGATTGGCGGGCCGCCCTTGTGCAGCTGGCCGGTCGAGTGCAGGAACCGCGGCCCGTAGCCGTAGGTCACGGCGGCGCCGGTCGCGGCCCGAATCGTCGCGCGGAGATCGGCCACGGCCGCGTCGAGCTCGTCAGAGAACGGAAGGTAACCCATGATCGCCACGTAGTGGGGCGGGTTGGCGTCGGCCAGCAGCGCCCGGAGCGCCTCGTCGTCGGCGGACGCGAACGTCGGTACCGACCCGGAGTCCAAGACCCGCTTGGTGGCGTCCTTCGCCTCCTGGACGTTGGGCTGGTCGAACGGGTTGATCTCGAGCGCCCACCCGGTGACGGCTACGGCGTACTCGGACAGGAAGAACACTCGCCCGAGGTCCGCCGGCGCGCCCGTCTGGAGTGTGATCGTGGGATGACCGGCGGCCGCGAGCCGCTCGATCGCCCGGTCCAACAGCTCCTCCGGCTGGTCGGAGGTCCGGAGGTAGGCGAACACGCGGTCGGGCCCGTAGACGCCTGGTTCGCCAACCGGCTCGTCTGCCACCGGCAGGATCCCGCGGCCTTGCTTGCCGGTTGACTCCGCCACCAGCTGCTCGGCCCACAGCCCGAAGCTGTCGATCTGTCGTGAGACGAAGAACGTCAGCTTGTCGCGGCCGCGGCGAGCCAGCTCGCCGATCGCCGCCCCGAGCCACAGCCCAGGGTTGCTCTCCGGCGACTCCTCCGCGCAGGCCTGCTCGGCCTCCTGCGCCCGTCGCAGCAGCTCTGCGACGTTGACGCCCATCAGCGCGGCCGGCACCAGACCGAAATACGACAGCACCGAGTAGCGCCCGCCGATGTCGGGAGGGTTGAGGAACGCGCGCCGGAGCCCGTCGTCCTGCGCGAGCTGCTCCAGCGGGCTCCCAGGGTCGGTCACGACCACGAACTGGCCTGGCTTTGCAAGCGTCTTGAAGTGGCGGTAGTGCGAGAGCGTCTCGATCGTCCCGCCCGACTTCGAGGAGACGATGAACAGCGTCTTCTCAAGATCGACCGACTGCTGCACCGCGACCACCACGTCCGGGTGGGTGGAGTCGAGCACCTGCAGGCACAGACCGTCCGGGAGCTCGCCGAACGAGCGCCGGATCACCTCCGGTCCGAGCGAGGACCCGCCCATCCCGAGCAGGACCGCGTCGGTAAACCCCTCGGCCCGCACCTCGTGCGCGAACGCCTGCAGCTCGGGCGCGTGCTCGAGCATCACGTCGGCGACGTTCAGCCACC
>DATKFF010000551.1:0-3197 GCA_035511595.1 Solirubrobacteraceae bacterium
AGGTACATCCGCGTCCACCGGAGGTTCTCGGCGAGCGTCGTCGGGTCGTGGGCGGCCCAGTTGATCCCGTCGGTCGTCGGGTTGCCGAAGAACGTGTCGGGCGGCACGCCGTCGAGCCCGACCTCGGTCGCGTTGATGATCGCCATCGCCCCGGCGCGCGCCTGGGGGTCGTAGTAGATGTCGGGCGCCGGCGAGTAGCCCAGGGCGACGCCGAACAGGTCGGGGTGGAGCGCCGCGTAGCTCATCGAGCAGAAGCCGCCCTGGGAGAGCCCCGCGATCGCGCGTCCCGCGCGGGTCGCGATCGTCCGTAGGTTCGAGTCCACCCACGGGATCAGCTGGTTGATGTGGAACGTCTCCCAGCTCTCCGCCCCGTTGGGCCAGTTCGTACACCAGCCGCCGCCGTTGCCGCCGAGGTCGATGTTCGGCATAACCACGATCAGCGGCTGGCCGGCGGTCGTCTGCTCGGCGGCGCCCATCGTCGTCCAGTCGGAGGCGAGGCCGCTCGTCCCGTCGAGCAGGTACAGGACCGGATAGCGGCGGTGGGGGTGCGCGGCGTAGCCGGTCGGCAGCAGGATCCGCATGTCGACCGGATCGGGCAGCGCGCCCGTCTTCACGTCGAGCGCCACCAGGCGCGTGTCGATCTGCTTGACCGACGTCACCGTCAGCCCGTGCCCGTCGTGAAGCGTCATCGCCGACGCCGCCGGCGCGAGCGCCAGGCCGGCGAGCACGATCACCGCAGCGACGATCCTCCTTCCCGCAGACATCGAGCGCAGCCTAACGACGGCGCTCGTGGCAGGTCGAACTTGCTAGACCGTCTCCCCAGGCCGCTGGAAGATGATCTCGGGGACCACGCACGCGGGCGAGACCCGCAGCATGAAGCGGAGCGCCTCGGCGATGTCGGTGGGGCGGAGCATCTCCTCGGCCGGAACCGTGCCCTTGACGAAGTCGGTCATGTCGGTGTCGACGAACCCGGGGCAGAACGCCACCGACTTGATTCCGTCCGCGTTCAGCTCCTTGTTCATCGCCTGGCTGTAGGCGATCACCGCGGCCTTCGTGGCCGAGTACACCGACAGCCACGCCGTCGGCGACTTGCCGGCAATCGACGCGAGGTTGACGACCAGCGCGCTCCTGTGCTCCGCTCCCGCCGCGCGCAGCATGTCGATGCACTCCCTGTAGAAGAGGACGATCGCGCGGAGGTTCACGCCGAGCTGCATGTCGACGAACTTGGTCTGCTGCTCCCCCGCCTGCGCGCCGATCCCGACGCCGGCGTTGTTGACGAGCACGTCGAGCCGCCCGTAGTGCTCGCGGTGGAGTGCGACGACCTCGCGGATCGCCTCCTCGTCGGCCATGTTGGCGGCGAGGTACTCGACCTCGTAGCCCTTCGCGCGGAGCGCGCGAGCGGTCTCTTCGAGCGTGTCGGGCTTGCGGGCGGAGATCGTCAGCCCGTAGCCGCTCTCGCCGAGCAGCTCGGCAAGCGCGAGTCCGATCCCGCGGGAGGCTCCGGTGACGAGGGCGGCACGATCAGGCATGTGTCAATCCTTGGCTCGGCGACAGGGTCGGTCAGAATATCCGCCGCGGCCTTGGAACCGCCGCGTAGGTGGCCTACATTTCTGGGCGATGAATCGCTCCGATGTGGCGACCGCAGTGCGCGGCGCACTCGGGGGCATCGCCGGCGGACGCCTCCAAGCGCTGCCGTTCACGCTGCGGTTCTGGGACGGCAGCACGCTCGCCGGCGAGTCGGCAACGCCGGTGACCGTGATCCGGAGCCCAAAGGCGTTCGCTTACCTGCTGCGCGCGCCCAACCAGATCGGGCTCGCGCGGGCGTGGGTCACCGGCGCGCTGGACGTCGAGGGCGACCTCGGGGTGGTGCTCGCGGCGCGCAAGCGCTTCGAGGGGATCGCGCTCTCGGCCGCCGACCGCACCAAGCTCGTGCTGGCCGCGCTGCGTTCGGCCCCGTCGGTGCTCGTCGGGCCGGCGCCGGTGCCTGGGATCGAGGCGGCCCCGCGCGGCCGCCGTCATTCGCTCGGCCGTGACCGGATCGCGGTCCGCCACCACTACGACGTCTCCAACGACTTCTACCGGCTGCTCCTGGGGCCGAGCCTGACCTACTCGTGCGGGTATTTCGAGACCCCGCAGGCGACGCTCGACTCGGCGCAGGAGCGAAAGCACGAGCTGATCTGCCGCAAGCTCCGCCTCGTGCCCGGCGAGCGCCTGCTCGACATCGGCTGCGGCTGGGGCTCGCTGCTGCTGCACGCCGCCGCGCGCCACGGCGTGCGCGGCGTCGGCGTGACCCTGTCGGCGTCACAGGCGGAGCTCGCCCGCGAGCGCGTGCGCGAGCAGGGGCTGTCGGACGTCGTCGAGATCCGGATCGCCGACTACCGGGAGATCTCCGACGGCCCATTCGACAAGGTCGCGAGCGTCGGCATGTACGAGCACGTCGGGCGGGCGGAGCTCGGCCGTTACGCCGGGACGATCGCCGGACTGCTGCGACCGGGGGGCTTGTTTCTCAACCACGGGATCGCCCGGCTCGCATCCGAGCCACCGCGCTCGGACACATTCATCAGCCGCTACATCTTTCCCGACGGCGAGCTTCACCCCGTGGCCGAGATCCAGGCCGCGATGCTGGCCGCGGGACTGGAGGTCCGTGACGTCGAGTCACTGCGCGAGCACTACCCGCTCACGCTGCGCCGCTGGCTCGCGAACCTCGAGTCCCATCTCCCGGAGGTGATCGCGATGGTCGGCGAGGAACGCGAGCGTGCCTGGTGGCTGTACCTGGTCGCCTCCGCCCAGGGGTTCGACGACGGTGACATCAGCATCTACCAGGTGCTCGGGGCACGTCTGGGATCGGACCATCAGCTCCCGCTCGACCGTGCCGAGCTGATCGGCGCCGCTAAGGTGAAAGCGATGCGGCAATCGGCGAACGAGCGGGAGGAACAGCGTGCGAATTGATTGGTACGGACAGTCGGCGTTCCGGCTGAGCGGCGATCAGGCGACGGTCTTCATCGACCCGTTCGGCGACATGTCGCCGGCGGCCGCTCACGGGATCCAGTTCGACTACCCGCCGATCGAGGGCGTGAACGCGGACCTGCTGCTGGTCACCCACGAGCACCTCGACCACAACGGCGTCGAGGCGATCGCTGGTGACCCGACCGTGCTGCGCGCGACCGCCGGGCGGCACGAGTCGACGGTCGGCGAGG
>DATKFF010000552.1:0-2709 GCA_035511595.1 Solirubrobacteraceae bacterium
ACGTATGACTCTGCGACCAAGCGCTGGATCGTCGACGACACCGACGCGCATGCGTGGGTCGAGGCGTGGTTCCCGCACTACGGATGGGTGGAGCTCGACCCGACCCCGGCCGCTGACCCGGCGCTCGGAGGACACGTGCAGACGCCGAGCGCCGCGGGCAGCAGCGGCGGATCCGCGCACGCGACCCCGTCCACTCATCGGACCGACACCCGTTCGCCGGCCCGCGCGGCGTCCGCGGCGGTGCACACGGCATCGCCGAACCATCGCGGCGGGCTGAGTGCGATCGCGGTGGCGGGGATCGTCGCCGCGCTTGTGCTACTCGCGCTGCTCGCGGTGGGGACGCGGCCGCTGGCGGGCGGCGAGGCGATGATCGCCGAGCTCGAGCGAGCCATGGCTCGCACGGGGCGACCGGTGGCCGGGGGGACGACGCTCTCGGCGATCGAGCGCCGGCTCGGGTCCGGCTCAGCCGCGGCAGCGTACGTCCGGGCTCTGCGGATGCAGCGGTTCGGCGCTGGCCGCGAGCGGCCCACCGGTGACCAGCGGCGGGCGCTGCGGGCGGCGCTGGGCGGCGGCCTCGGGCCGTTCGGCAGGCTTCGCGCGCTGTGGGCGCTGCCGCCCCGCCGGGTGGGCGCCCGAGCGCGCGCGGGCCGTCCGCGGCGTGCCTAAACTGAAAACCTCGATGGACGACGTATACGAACTTTTCAGGCGCGGGACGGAGCTGCTCGAGGCCGGTCACAACCACCAGGCCACGATTCCGCTGGCCCGCGCGCGTGATCTCGACCCCGACAAGACCTCGATCCGCGAGGCGCTCGGCCGCGCGCTGTTCGGCGCCCAGCGCTACGAGCAGGCGGCTAGTGAGTTCGAGGCCGTGATCGACCGCGCCCCCACCAACGATTACGCCCTCTTCTGCCTCGGGCGCTCGCTACAGATGCTCGGCCGCCACGCCGAGGCGCGTAAGCCGCTGGCGCTGGCTTCGCACCTGCAGCCCGGGCGCCGCGACTACCGCATCTACCGAGACCGGGCCCGAGCCCGCGCCGCGGCAGCGCAGAGCTGAGCGGCGTCCCGTCCCCAGCGATTTAGTGCCAGTTTTGCGGGCTTGGGTGCCGCAAAACGGTACTCGCGTCCCGGGCGCGTCGGACCGTTTTGCGGCACGTAAGCCCGCAACTTCGGTGCTAACCTGAGCGTTACAGCTTTCTGACCGGGCCGTGCCCGGTGGCAGTACCGGAAGTGGGCGCTCGCCCGCTTTTTTTATGAGTTCCCGTCGGAGGAGATCGTGAGCATCACCGCACTACAGACAGAGATCGAGACCAGGCTCGCCGCCAGCGAGCCCGAGGTCGAGGTGCTGCTCGTCGAGCTGTCCGGTACGACGCTGAGGCTGTTCATCGACCACCCGGACGGCGTCACGCTCGCGCTCTGCGAGCGCGTGTCCGGGCAACTCGGCGAGTACCGCGACCGGTACTCGCTGGAGGTCTCCTCACCCGGGCAGGACCGTCCTTTGACCAAGCCGCAGCACTACGCGCGCTTCCTCGGCCGGCAGGCGCGGGTACGTCTGCGCGACGCCCCCGATGGGCACAAGAGCGTGACCGGCGAGCTCGTCGGCGCGTCGGATCGCGAAGTGACGATTGCCGCGGGCGACGGCATCGTCACGATCCCCTTCGAGCAGATCGCCCGATCGAACCTGATCCCCGGAGACTGAGCCATGTCACGAGAAATTTTGGAAGCCGTACGGGGCCTCGCGGCGGAGAAGAACATCTCTTCGGAGAAGTTGATGGAGGCGCTCGAAGACGCGCTCCTGTCGGCCTATAAGAAGACGCCCGGCGCGGCCAAGTACGCCAAGGTCGAGATGGACCGTGAGAGCGGCGACTTCAAGGTGTTCGAGCTGAAGATCCCCGAGGAGATCGAGGCGCAGCTGCTGGTCGATCCGGCGATCGACCAGGAGCCGACCGTCGATCCCGAGACCGGGGAGCTGCGCGAGCCGCCGGAGCCCGAGCTCGACATGGAGAAGCTCAAGGAGTTCGAGGACCAGATCGAGATCGAGGACGTCACGCCGGACGACTTCGGCCGGATCGCGGCGCAGACCGCCAAGCAGGTGATCCTGCAACGGATCCGCGAGGCCGAGCGCGACATGATGTTCGAGGAGTACCGCGACCGCGTCGGCGAGCTGATCACCGGCATCGTCCAGCAGTCGGACTCCCGCTACACGCTCGTGCAGCTGCGCGAGCGCGTCGAGGCGCTGCTGCCCAAGTCCGAGCAGGTGGACGGCGAGCGCTACGACCACTCGCAGCGGATCAAGGCCGTGATCAAGGACGTCTCGAACTCGACCAAGGGCCCGAGCATCATCGTCTCACGCCGTGATCCGGAGCTGATCAAGCAGCTGTTCGAGCTGGAGGTCCCGGAGATCGCCGACGGCCTGGTGGAGATCACCGGCGTCGCCCGTGAGCCCGGGTACCGCTCGAAGATCGCGGTCGTCTCGCACGTCGACGGCGTCGACCCGGTCGGCGCCTGCGTCGGCCCCCGCGGGTCGCGGGTGCGGATGGTCGTCTCCGAGCTGCGCGGCGAGAAGATCGACATCATTCCCTACAACGACGAGCCCGCCCGGTTCGTCGCCAAGGCGCTCTCCCCGGCACGAGTCCGGGAGGTCCTCGTCGACGACGCCGGCAAGCAGGCCACCGTGATCGTCCCCGACGACCAGCTGTCGCTGGCGATCGG
>DATKFF010000553.1:0-6826 GCA_035511595.1 Solirubrobacteraceae bacterium
GCCCGCGGCGCTCCCGTCGGTCGTCGTCGCCGGGACGGTGTCGATCGATCCCAGCGCCGCACTGAACCTGGTCGTCACTCCTGGCATCGCCGTGCCACACGGCTCGAAGCTCGTGCTGATCGGCAACGACGCCTCCGACCCGATCAGCGGACAGTTCACAGGCGTCCCCAACGGCTCTGTGCTGACCACGCCCGATGGTGTCCCGCTAGTGGTCAACTACGCCGACGGCGACGGCAACGATCTGGAACTCACCGCGGGCAACGTTCCGCCGCAGGCCGGGTCGGTGACTGTGACGCCCAACCCTGTCGTTGCCGGGCAGCCGGTCGCGCTGACCGTCACCGCGTCCGATGCAAACCAGGACCCGCTGACGACCACCTGGAGCTTCGGTGACGGCAGTACAGGCACGGGAGCGGCGACGTCGCACACCTACGCGACGCCCGGGATGTACACCGCCGTCGCGACCGTGTCCGACGGCGTCGCGCAGGTCCAGTCGACGATTGTGATCAATGTCAGCGCGCCGACCACGGGTGGCGGTACCGGCGCGCACCCGGGAGGTGGCACCACCGCGCCCGCGACGACCTCGACGGTCAAGTCGTCCGCCTACGGCGCGGACTTCCGCTTGACGGTCCCGCGGGCCTGCGTGCGGAAAGGCAAAGCGTTCCATGTGACCCTGAGCGTCAAGAGGCAGGTAAAGGCGAAGGGCAATGTCCTTGCCGGCGTTACGAAGGTGGTCTTCACGATCGGCCTCCGTGCGAAGACGGACCGGTTCGCGCCGTTTGGTGCGGAGCTCACGATCGCGCGTGGCGCCACCGGCAGAAGGATCAAGCTGGGCGCCAAGGCCTACCTGCGGCTTCACAACCGCAGCCGGCGAACCAAGTCGCTCGTGGCGGTCATGAAAGTGTGCTGACGCCAGCGTCCAGCACCGCTTATGATCGCCGGCGACCAGGCCTACCTCGGAGGGTGACATGTCAGGGGCGACGGGTGACGGGGAGTACTACGAGCTGCTGGTGCATGGCCGGGCGCCGCGCACCTTTGAAGCCGGCGAGCCGATCTTCCAACAGGGGGATCATGGGGAGAGCCTCTACATCGTTCGCGAGGGCTCGGTAGACCTCAAGGAACCCGACCGCGTGATCGAGAGGGTCACAGCGCCCGGGCTGTTTGGCGAGATGGCGCTGATCGATTACGAGCCGCGGTCGTTGACGGCTGTTGCGGCCACAAGCGTCACTCTGGTGGAGATCCCGGTGAGGCACTTCTGGGTGCTCGTTCACGAAACCCCGTATTTCGCGAAGCTCGTGATGAGCGTTATGGCGCAGCGGCTACGGCGGTGGAGCAGCGCAACCTGACCAGGCTCCGGCGCGCCGCTCAGCCTGTCTTGGCGATCGCGCCCCGCATCTCGTCGGCCGAAAGGGCGCGGAGCGTCGTGGTACGGACGTTGCCTTGGGAGGCCAGCATCAGCAGCGCGGCGGCCAGCGTCTCGCTGTCCGGCGCGTCGACGACGCTCACGATGTCGTGGCTTCCCAGCGTCCAGTAGATGTCCTTGAAGCGCACCCCCATTCCCTCGAACTGACCCCGCGCCGCCTCGTAGCGATCGACGCTGTCCTTGAAGTTCCCGACACCCTGCTGAGTCCAGTCGATGAGCAGAACGTATGTCGGCATCTAGCCCTCCTCGGTCGGTCCCGCTGACCCTACACCCGTCGAGGTGGGCCGCTCAAGCACGCGTTCATCATGGTCGCAGCCAGCGGCGCCGGCTTGCCTCGCTTCCGCCTTGCGCGGGGGTTCCTGAGTGGGCCGTGGAGGGATCGAACCTCCGACCTTGGGATTAAGAGTCCCCTGCTCTACCAGCTGAGCTAACGGCCCGGGGAGTCGCCCGATGTTAGCCGCCGGGCGTCGGTTGCGGGCGTCCGCTTCGCCGACCGGCGCCTGCCCAACCGAGCTAGCTCAGCACTGCTGCGCGGCTGACGCCGGCGAGCTCTTCGCCTGGGTCAGCTGTGTCTTCAGCAGCGCGCGCTGTGACTTCGGAACGAGCGATAGCGCCTTGCCGGCCGCGAGGTCGCCCTTGCGCGTCTGCTTGGCCGCATACGCCGAGACGGCGAGACACTCGAAGCCCTTGACCGCCGTCGGGCTGGCGGCGGTCTCCAGCTCCCAGGCGCTCGCCTCGCCGGCGTAGTTGCCGAGCCCTGCGTACGCGCGGGCCGCGAGGACGGCGAGCGTTGGGTCGGGCGACTTGGTCAGCGTCAGGTAGTGCTGCCACGCCTGGGTGGCACCGGTCAGCTGCTGGCGTCCCGAGGCGGTGAACGTCCCCGTCGCGGCGTTGAAGTTGCTTCCCTGGCCGGCCACGGTCCAGCGCGCCTGCACCATCCCCGACCAGGCCGCGGCGCTGCCGGGGGTGAGGTTGATCTGCTTCTGCGCCGCCTGCACCTGCTGGTTTACGACGGCGCTCTGGCTGTTCCCGGAGCCGCCGCCGTTGAACGCGTTAAGCAGGCCGCCGAAGCCGTTGCCCGCGCCGACGCCGAACAGCACGAGGCCGCCGCCCATCAGCAGCGCCAGGCCGAGGTAGACCCCTTGGACGGTGCGGCGTCGGCCGCGGCTACGAAGATCGAAGAGCATGGTCTAGGACGGAGATTCAGCGCCGGCGTCAAACGGCTGGTTCGCCTCCGCGAGGGCCCGAGCCGCGGCCCGGCGGTCTGCAAACTTGAGCATCACGATACTGGCCAGGAAGAGCACAACGAGTGGGAGCGTCTCGAGGCCGGTGGTGACCGGATCGGCCCCCGGCATCGCAGCGCCGATCACCGCGATGATGACCACAGCGTAGCGCCAGTGCTTGGTCAGGGTGTTGCCATCTATCACGCCGATCCGATGGAGCGCCAGCAGCGCGAGCGGCAGCTGAAACGCCAGCCCGATCCCCAGCATCGTGAAGATCTCGAACGTGTAGTACGCCTTGGCCTGTACGAGCACGTCGAACGAGCCGCTGTTGTAACCCTGGAGGAAGTGGACCGCCGGCGGCAACACGACCACGTAGGCGAACGCCACCCCCACCGCGAACAGCGCCGGCGCAATCGCCATCAGCGGGATCGCGGCGCGGCGTTCGCCTGGGTTCAGCGCCGGGATCACGAATCCATACGCCTCGAGGATCAGCACCGGCAGCGTGAACAGCAGCGCGAAGTACGCCGCCACCGTGATCGTCGTCGTGAACGGCTCACCCACGCCGATCGTGATCGGCTTCTCTTGCACCTGGGCGGTGGGCGGAAGGGTATTCGCAGCCGCGGTGATCCCCTGCGCTGCCTGCGTGTAGGCGAGCCTGGCCTGATTCGACGTGCCCGGCGCTGCGGCAAGCGTGTTGAAAGCGGCTGCCGTCTTCAGAAGCGCGGCGCGCTCCTTGGCCGACCGGTTCGGGATCGACGCCAGACCGTGCTGCCCGGAGACCGATGAGACGTGCGGCAACGCGCGGTTGAGCACGGTGAGGAGCGCGTGGTTCTGCCAGAAGCAGATGCCGAAGGCGACGATCAGGACGCCAAGGCAGACGATCAGCCGTGAGCGGAGCTCGTCGAGATGGTCGACGATGCTCAGCCGGTCTTCATGGCCGATCGGCCGGAGGGCCTTCGACACCCCGGAGCCCCCGCGGCCGACTAGACGCGGCCCTGGGACGAACCGACGTCGGCCGACTCGCGCTCGGGCATTGCGGGTGCGGCTGCTGCAGGTTCGGCGGGGGTCGCCGGAGTCAGGGCTGGCTTCTCATCGGCGTCGGCGTCCTTCGAATCCCCGGTGATCGAGTCCTTGAATTCACGCAATCCCTGACCAAGCGAACGGCCCAGCATCGGCAGGCGCTTGGGGCCAAAGATCAGCAGGGCGACCACCAGGACGACGATCACATCGGTAACGGGATTTCGGAACATGCGGAAGGCCTCCGATCCGGGACCACCAAGGTTAGCGTTCCGCCCGCAGTTTGGGGCAAGTATCGGCTCAAGGTCTCCACTTCCGACGCCGATACAGCCACATCGGGAGACACAAGTGGACAAAGGCACTAATCACCACTCCGTACACCGAATCGTCCTGCCGAGCGGGCGCAAGATCGAAGTCGTGCGCTTCCACGAGGACGGCACCAAGGTCGCCGGTCGGCCGCTTCACGTCTGCCCGCAGTGCAGCTCGCCGCTCGTCCAGCCGCATTCCTGGTCCGAGGTCGACGAGTCCCACTGGGAGCTCGTACTGCGGTGTCCCAACTGCGACTGGAGCGACGAGGGCATCTACTCCCAGTCTGAGGTGGAGGAGCTGGAGGATCGCCTCGAGGAGGGGCTCTCGGACATGCTCGCGGACCTCCAGCGGCTCGCGCAGGCCAACATGGCCGATGAGGTCGATCGCTTCATCGCCGCGCTCGACGCGAACCTGATTCTCCCCGAAGACTTCTAGGAATATCGCTCGACGACGCCGTCGGCGACGAGACGGAGCGCCGAGCGCTGCCGCGCGGGCAGCGGAGGCAGCGCCGCCTTGGCGGCGGCCACCAGCTCGAGCGCGCGCCCACGCGCCTCCTCGAGCGCGCCGGTGGCCGCGATCCGCTCACAGACCGCAACCGCATCCTTCGGACTCCCGAGCTCACGCAGATCGAGCGCCGCCAGCCGCGGGTCGTCTTCACGCGCGAGGATCAGCGGCAGCGTGACTGTCCCGTCGAGCAGGTCGGCGCCACGTGGCTTGCCCGTCCGCGACGAGGGACCGGTCACGTCGAGGACGTCGTCGAGCAGCTGGAACGCCAGCCCGATCTGCTCGCCGAACGCGGCCAGCTCCCGGGCCGGGCCGCCGGACTCGAGCGATCCGAGCTCGCACGCCGCGCGGAACAGCACCGCGGTCTTCAACCGGCAGCGCTCGAAATAGCGCTCGGCGCCGACCGTCGTGTCAAACGCGTCGGCGCGCTGCATCAGCTCACCCTCGGCGAGCTCGCTGCTGGCCCGTGACAGCGCCCGGACAGCCTCGACCGAGCGGGTGGAGGCGAGCTCGGCGAACGCGCGTGAGAAGAGCAGGTCGCCCGTGGCCGTGGCCATCGCGCGGCCACCGGCCGCGAACACCGTGGGGCGCCCGCGACGGAGCGCCGAGCCGTCGAGCACGTCGTCGTGAATCAGGGTCGCGCCGTGCACCAGCTCGACGGCGACCGCAGCCCGCAGCAGGCCGTCGGTCTCGGGCGGGGGCGCACCCGCGGCGAGGCATACGAGCAGCGGTCGCAGCCGTTTGCCGCCGGCCGCGATCGTCTGTGCGGCGTGGCGGGAGAGGGGCGGCCCGTGGCCGACGGCCAGCTCCTCCATCCGCTGCTCGACCCGCTCGAGCATCCGCGCGACCTGCTCGCCGCCGAGATCGACGACCGCCTGTACCGCCTCGGCGCTCATGTGGGCACCACCCCAGCGTGCAGCGCGATGATCCCGCCCGCGGTCAGGACATAGCGGACCTCCCGCAGCCCGCAGCGCCACATCAGCGCTGCCAGGTCGCTCGGTCCGGGGAAGCGCCTGACCGAGCTCGGGAGGTAGCTGTAGGCGTCAGGGTCGCCGGCGAGCCGCCCGAGCGCGGGCACTGCACGGTCGAACCACAGCTCGAAGAAGCGTGACAACGGCGGCCGCGTGGGGGTCGTGATCTCCAGCACGACGACTCGCCCGCCGGGCCTTACGACCCTGATCATCTCCCGCAGGCCGCGCTCGAGGTCGGAGAAGTTGCGGGCGCCGAAGCCGACGGTCGCCGCGTCGAAGCGATCGTCCGCGTACGGGAGCGCGAGCGCATTGGCGAACTCGAACCGCGGGCGGTCGCCGCCCGGGGCCGGCGCCTTGGCCCGCGCCAGCTCGAGCATCCGCTCGGAGAAGTCGGTCCCGATCACCTCGCCCCCAGACCCTACCCGGCGGGCGAGCTCCAGCGCCAGGTCGCCGGTGCCGGTTGCGACGTCGAGCGCCGCGTCGCCTGGCTTCAGCGCCGCCAGATCCGCCGCGCGCTCACGCCAGCGATGGTGAAGTCCCGCGGTCATGACCGTGTTCATCCGGTCATACAGCCCCGCGATCCGGTCGAACATCGCCCGCACCTGCGCCTCCTCGAGAACTCCCGGAGGAGGGGTCGTCGGGGAGCCGCGGGGCGCCCCGGCCGGAGCGATTTGTGCGCGCGCCATTGGGTCCCGGGGTGGGGCTACTGCAATTCCGACAGGAAACCTACGAGATTCTGGAACTTCTGCGGGTACTGGCTCTCCAGTCCCTTGAACGACGGCATCGGCGCCGTCGGGTTGATCAGCGTCGAGGCGATCGCCTGCGCCGGGAGCAGCGAGCCGATGTGGGTCAGGTTCGGACCCGGCCCGTTGTTGCCGTTGTCGCCGATCACGTGACACGCCAGGCAGCCCGACTGGCCGACAACCAGCGCGCCGGCGGCGAAGGTCGCCTTCTGCTGGGCGCTGAAGTTCGCCGGCGGCTGCAACGCGACCGTGTTCGGCGAGCCCGTATTGGCACCGGAGTAGGTCAGGAACGCAATCGCGCCGATCGTCGCGATCCCGGCCGCCAGCGCGATCGGCCGGCGCTCTATCCGCCGCTCCGGGCTGCGGTCGTAGAACGGCAACAGGAACAGCAGGATCATCGCGATCGTCGGCACGCCGATCGCCGCCATGGGGGTGAACTTCGGCACGTTCTTCATCACCCTCAGGACTTCGAACAGGAAGTAGAAGTACCAGTCGGGTCGCGGTACGTATGTGGTCGTGGTCGGGTCGGCCTTGGGCCCGAGCTCGGCACCGAACAGGAGCGCCAGGAAGATGATCACGGCCATCACGATCACGGCCATCGTTCCGTCCTTGGCGACCGCGTACGGGAAGAACGGCTTG
>DATKFF010000554.1:0-2261 GCA_035511595.1 Solirubrobacteraceae bacterium
TCGGGACCGGCTTCAGCGGCGAGCCCCGCGAGCCGGCCGCGGGGGCAATCGAGGCGATCAACGCGGCGGCGCAAGCCGGCGCGACTGTGATTGCGTGCGACGTGCCAAGCGGCGTCGACGCGTCCACCGGCGAGGTCCACGGTGCCGCCGTTCGCGCCCATGCGACCGTCACCTTCCACGCGGGCAAGCCCGGCCTGTGGATCGCGCCGGGCAAGGACCACGCCGGTGAGGTCAGCGTGATCGAGATCGGGATCCCGGACGGCGGCCCGGCCGAGCCGACGATCGGGATGATCGGCGAGCGGGTCACCGACGGGATCCCGCGCCGCGGACGCGAGTCGACGAAGTTCGCGGTTGGCAGTGTGTTGGTGTGCGGCGGTTCGATCGGCCTTACCGGCGCGCCGAGCCTGTCCTCGGAGGCCGCTGCGCGGGCCGGCGCCGGCTACGTGACCGCGTGCGTCCCGGCGTCGCTGAACGTGATCTTCGAGGTGCGCCTGCTCGAGGTGATGACGATCCCGCTCCCCGACGCCGGCGGCTCGCTCGATCCGAGCGGCGCGGATACGGTGCTCGAGCGCGCCGCCCGCTCCGACGCGCTCGTGGTCGGGCCGGGGCTCGGGCGCAAGCCCGGGGCGTTCGAGCTCGCCAGGTTGCTGGCGCAGGCCGCCGAGCTCCCGCTGTTGCTCGACGCCGACGGGCTGAACGCGCACGCGGGGACGCTCCGCTCACTCGCCGAGCGGCCCGGACCGACGGTGATGACGCCACACGCCGGCGAGCTCGCCCGGCTGCTCGGGACTGACAGCAAGGAGATCGAGGCACACCGGCTGGCGCGGGCGCGTGAGGCGGCCGCCACCGCGCGGGCGATCCTCGTGCTGAAGGGCGACGACACGCTCGTCGCATCGCCCGAGGGCCGGGTCGCGGTCAGCCGCGGCGGATCCTCGGCACTCGCCACGGCTGGGACCGGCGATGTTCTCTCGGGCGTGATCGGCGCCTACCTGGCTAAGCGCATGGACCCGTTTCACGCCGCCTGTGCCGGGGTGTTCGTGCATTCGCGGGCGGGGCGCCTGGCGGCGGAGGAGATCGGACCCGAGGGCGTCGTCGCGTCCGACGTGGTCGAGCGCCTGCCGCGGGCCCTGATCGGTTCGCCGGCCGGGTAGGCGGCGTGGCGCGCCGCGCACTTGCCCGCGTGAACCTCGCGGCGATCGAGCGCAATGTCGCGCGCCTGCGCGCGCGGCTCACCGGCGGGGCCGGGCTGTGCGCGGTCGTCAAGGCCGATGGCTACGGCCACGGCGCGGCGCACGCGGCCCGCGCCGCGCTCGCCGGAGGCGCGCGGCAGCTGGCGGTCGCGACGGCGGCGGAGGCGCTCGAGCTTCGCGACGCCGGGATCGACTCGCCGGTGCTCGTGATGGGCGCCATCAGCGCCGAGGAGCTCCCCGATGCGCTCGCCGCACGAGCGGAGCTCGTCGCGTGGACCGAGCCGTTCGTCGACCAAGTGGTCGCCGCCGCGCGCGGCGCGCACGCGCCGGTCCGCGTACACGTGAAGCTCGACACGGGCATGGGACGACTGGGAACGCGTGAGCCCGCCGAGGCGCTCGCCGTGGCAGATCGGGTGAGCGCCAGCGGCGCGGCGCTCGAGCTCGCGGGCGCGATGACCCACTTCGCGACCGCCGACGACGACCCCGGGTTCGTTGACGAGCAGCTGATGCGCTTTGGGCCGTTCGTGGAGGAGCTGCGTCGCCGCCACGGGCCGCTCGTCGTCCACGCCGCCAACAGCGCCGCGACGCTGAACATGCCCGCCTCGCATTTCGACCTGGTCCGCTGCGGGATCGCGATCTACGGTTGTGATCCGATGAACTCCGACCCAGACGCGCACGAGCTCGAGCCCGCGCTCGAGCTGAGCTCCTACGTCGCTGCGGTCAAGCGCGCGGAGGTGGGGGACAGCGTCGGCTACGGCCGGCGGTTCGTCGCCGATCGCGAGACATGGATCGCGACTCTTCCGATCGGATACGGCGACGGGATCCGCCGCGCGCTCACGAACAACTGCGAGGCGCTCGTCGGCGGGCGGCGCTACCCGCTCGTGGGCGCCGTGAGCATGGACAACATCGCCCTCGACCTCGGCGCCGAGACCACGGTCGAGGCCGGCCAGGCGGCGACGATCATCGGCCGCAACGGCGGCGAGCGCCAGACCGCGGAGGAGCTGGCGCGGCGGATCGGGACGATCAACTACGAGATCCTGTGCGGCGTCTCACGGCGCGTCCCGCGGGTCT
>DATKFF010000555.1:0-3957 GCA_035511595.1 Solirubrobacteraceae bacterium
TACGCCGCCTCCGGGAAGAACGCCGGTAGCGCCGCCGCCACGGAGTCCTCCCGGACGCCGGCCCACAGGGCCGCCATCTCGGCGTGGAACGCGGCGGTGCCGGCGGACGGCAGCTGTTCTGTCTGCGGTAGCAAACCCGGATTCGGCTTCGGCCTCCGTCTCGGCTTCGGCTTTGGCTTCGGCCGCGGAGCAGCCGGCGTCGGGGCGGTGGCGGTCGTCGGTGGAACCGTCGCGACGGCGACCGTCGTCGTCGGCTTCGGAGCGGAGGCGGTCGGCGTCGAGCCGCCGCACGCAGCCGCCGCGAGCGCGGCGAGCACGGTGACCGGGAGCGCCACCGTGCGCGCTCTCATGCGACCGCGCCCAGCTCCAGCCGGCAGCCGCTGAGGTAGCCGCCGGCCTCGGAGACCAGAAAGCAGACGAGCTCCGCCAGCTGCGCGTCGGAGGTGCTGTCACCGGGGGCGATCATCGCGGCGGTCACGCCGTGGCGGGCCCATTCGACCGACAGCGTGCGAGCGAGGTTCTCGAGCGCCGCCCGCGCGGCCTCCGCGAACGGGCCGTCGCCGGGCCTCGGCCCGATCAGCAGCACCTTGCCGGGAGCGCCCGCTGGGATCAGCGCTCCAGTCGCGACCTCACGGACGGCGACCCACGCGAGCTCCAGCGCTGCGGTCAGCGCCGCCTCGCCTCCTTCGCCGAATTCGCCCCGTGCGTCGTACACGACGGCGTCGAGCGGGACCCGCGCCCGAGACCAGTCGCCGACGCGCTCCTCGTCCTCTCCGAGGCGCTCGCTGCGGTCGATCGGCTCGACCCGCGCACCGAGCCCGGCGAGCGCCTCGCGGACCGTGACCGGCACCCCGGCGGTCACCGCGATCGCCCTTCCGTCCAGGAGGTTCTGACGCAGCACCGACATCTCGCGCGACACCGTATCGGGCGCTACGATCGGCCACCGGATCGAGACAGAGGGAGGGAGGGCGAGATGCTGTCGTACGCACACGGGGCCTTCAGCGAGCCGCTGCTGGGAGAGACGATCGGCGCGAACCTCGACCGGACGATCGCGCGCGTCCCCGAGGCCGACGCGCTCGTCTGCCCCCATCAGGAGCTTCGCTACACCTACGCCGGGTTCGGCGACGCCGTCGACCGCCTGGCCGGCGGAATGCTCGCCGCGGGGCTTCGCACGGGCGACCGCGTCGGCGTGTGGGGACCGAACCGCGCCGAGTGGGCAATCGTCCAGTACGCCACCGCCAGGCTCGGGGTGATCCTCGTCAACATCAACCCCGCGTACCGGACGAGCGAGCTCGAGTACGTGCTCGGGCAGTCGGGCTGCCGGATGCTGTTCGCGGCGCGCGAGGTGAAGGGGTCCGACTTCGTCGCGATGGTCGACCAGGTCGCTCCGAAGCTGCCGACGCTCGAGCGGGCGATCTTCTTCGAGAGCAGCGAGTGGGAGGCGATGGCCGCCGGCGGCGCTCCGATCGACGAGGTGCGGGCGGCGCAGGCGCTGCTCGACTTCGATGACCCGATCAACATCCAGTACACGAGCGGCACCACGGGCTTTCCGAAGGGCGCGACGCTCAGCCACCACAACATCCTCAACAACGGCCACTTCATCGCGCAGCTGCTGCGCTACACCGAGCATGACCGGGTTTGCGTCCCCGTACCGCTCTACCACTGCTTCGGGATGGTGATCGGCAACCTGGCGTGCACCACCCGCGGCGCCTGCATCGTCTACCCGGCCGAGACGTTCGACCCGGAGGCGACGCTGCTCGCGTGCGCGCAAGAGCGCTGCACGAGCCTCTACGGCGTGCCGACGATGTTCATCGCCGAGCTCGGGCAGCCGAGCTTCGCCGAGCACGACCTGAGCTCGCTGCGGACCGGGATCATGGCCGGCTCCCCATGCCCGATCGAGGTGATGCGAAAGGTCGGGTCGGAGATGGGGATCGAGCAGATCTCGATCGCCTTCGGCCAGACCGAGACCTCCCCGGTCACGACGATGGTGCGCGTGGACGACACGCTCGAGCACCGCTGCGAGACGGTCGGACAGGTGATGCCGCACGTCGAGATCAAGATCGTCGACCCGGACACCCAACGGATCCAGCCACGCGGCGAGCCCGGCGAGTTCTGCGCGCGCGGCTACCCCGTGATGCGGGGCTACTGGAACGACCCCGAGCGTACCGCCGAGTCGATCGACCCCGCGAGGTGGATGCACTCGGGCGACCTGGCGACGATGGACGAGGACGGCTACGTCCGGATCGTCGGGCGGATCAAGGACATGGTGATCCGCGGCGGAGAGAACATCTATCCCCGTGAGATCGAGGAGTTCCTCTACACCCATCCCGACGTCGCCGACGTCCAGGTGATCGGGGTCCCCGACGAGCGCTACGGCGAGGAGCTGATGGCGTGGGTGGTCCCGCGGGCCGGGGCGGAGCTGACCGAGGAGCAGGTCAAGGACTTCTGCCGCGGCAAGATCGCGCACTTCAAGGTGCCGCGCTACGTCAAGTTCGTGGACTCGTTCCCGATGACCGTCACCGGCAAGGTCCAGAAGTTCAAGATGCGTGAGACCGCGATCGAAGAGCTGGGGCTGAAGCAGGCAGCCGCGGTCGCGACCGCGTAAGTCGCGACCGCGGCGCTTGATTCGAGCTACTTCACGACTCGGACCAGCCGCTCCATCCCGAGCTGCGTGTGCTCACGATGATCCTGCGTGTCCATGAAGCACGCCTCGACGTAGTAGCCAGGCTTGGTGTGCAGCACCTGCTGCTGGAGCGCCCCGGGTGAAGCAGGATCGAGCAGGTTGACGAAGCTTCCGCCGTTGCCCAAGAGCTTCATTGCTGCCTTGTCCTTGCGCGCGCGCAGCAGCTCCATCAGAGTCTGTCCGGTGGCCTTGTTGCGCACGCCCAGCAGGTCGATCATGTGCACAAGGAACCCGCCGTTCTCAGCCCGCACGATCGTCCCGTTGTGGAGAACCGTGGGTCCGTGGAAGCCGAACTCGACCGACGTCTCGGTCGCCTGAGCGGCCGGTAGCGCCGCGGGTGACGAGGACTTCGTGACCGTGAACGGCGCGACGGCAGGCTGGCCGTTGCCCGAGGTGTTTAGCGCCACATAGTTGCCCGGCGTCAGCACCGTCTGCACGGTGCCCGGAGCGCTATTGCTGACGAACAACGCGCCGTACGGCGTCAGCGCGTTGAGGTCGCCGCCGTGGCTCTGGACGGCGCCGGCGGCCTGCTGGATCGTTACCCCGGGGTCCAGCCGCACGATCCCGAACGATGGCCCGTTCGGACCGGGGTTGCCGCTGAACGTCGAGACGACGTTGACCGCGCCCGACACCTCCGACCCGGAGACGGAGATCCCTTTCGTCCCCGTGAGCGCGAGGTTCAGCGTAGGCAGGGTCGAAGCACCGCTTGCTGCGGTGATCCCCCCGGTCAGCGTGAATGCCGTTCCCGCGGCTACCGCAAGTACCGCGGTCAACCGCGACGTGAGTCGTTTCATGACGCCTCCTCTGTTGGGTGCCGACAGCCCTCCCATACCCAACCAATCCTCCCGGACCAGCCCGAGCTGGGAGGTTGACTAAGGGTGCCCTCTACCCGATCCCCGGCAAATAAATCCGATGGTTGCGACGACCGCTCAGCGGTGACCCACGGGCTCGGCGTCGGCCTTGCGTCTGCGCTCCTGGCGGCGCCTGTCACGCGCGGCGCCGAGCGACCCACGGTGACCGAGCAACCGGAGCTGGGCGTACTGCTCCCGGATCCGGTCGAGGATGTAGTCGGCGGCGTCCTGCTGCTGCTCGCGAGTGCTGTGCTCCAGCTTCTCGAACCGGAAGGGCGTGCCGTACTGGACCGTGACCTTTGGGAACGAGAGCCGCTTCCAGTTGCGCACCTGGTGGGACCCGAGGATCGCGATCGGAACGACCGGGGCACCGGACTCGAGCGCCAGCCGCCCGATGCCGGGCCGCGCCTGCTCGCCGATCGC
>DATKFF010000556.1:0-6095 GCA_035511595.1 Solirubrobacteraceae bacterium
AGCGTCGCGGTCAGCATGTCCTGATTGGAGGCCCTGGCGTAGGGCCCGTTCTGGCGCGCGAACGGGATTCGGATGCCGCCGAGCACGGCCACGCGGCGGGATGAGTTCATCTGCTGCTCCTGGATCTGGGGGATCGTCTCCCCGGATTATTTACAGCACCGTAGCTTTTTATTCGTCAGGTGTGCCCGTGCTGGTCGTGAACGCACCGCCGGCCGTCGCCCGCCGCACCAGCCCGGGCGCGAGGATCCGCAGCGCCGCCGCGAGCCAGTACGGCCGCGGCACGTAGCGCTCGGGCTTGCCGCCAGGCCCGGCGTCGAGGATCGCCTCAGCCACCCGCTCTGGCGTCGAGACGATCCATCTGGTGGCGGCGCGCGCACGCAGCTCGGTCGCCGGGAAGCCCTCGGTCACGATGAAGCCGGGAAGCACGAGTCCGACATGGATGCCGTGGGGCAGCTCCTCGGCGTAGAGCGCGTCGCTCCACCCCGCCAGCGCGGACTTGCTCGCCGAGTACGCGCCGGAATTCGGCCGCGAGACGCGCCCGGCGGTGCTGGCGACGTTGACGATCGCAACCCGTCTGCTCGAGCTCTTGGCGGTCTGGCGCAGGAGCGGCAGCAGCGTCTCGGTCAGCCTCGCCGGCGCCTCGAAGTTGAGCCGCATGTTGCGCTCGAGGTTCGCCCAGCCGGTCTCGTCGAACCGTCCCCGCCACGCGCCACCGGCGTTGTTGACTAGCAGGTCCAGGCGGCCGTGGCGGCTCTCGACCGCCTCGCGCACCGTCGCCGGCGCGTCCGCGTCGGTCAGGTCGACAGCGACCACGGTGGCGCCTCCGAGCTCGTCCGCGAGCCTGTTCAGCCGCTCCTCCCGCCGCGCGACGAGCACCAGCTCCGCCCCGGGTTCGCGCGCGAGGCGCCGCGCGGTCGCCTCTCCGATCCCGCTGGAGGCGCCGGTGACCAGCGCGACGAATGGTTCGCTCACAGCTCGCGAAGCCTATCCCCAGGGCCAGCCGAGCCCGCGGGTGCTCCTCAGCGAACCCAAGCTCTGGCTCAGCTCTCGCCGAACACGGGGTTCTCCACGATCTTGTTCGAATCCCATGGGCTGGAGCCATGACCACGCTCGATCACATGGATGTCGTTGCCGGTCACCCTGAAGTAGGTGTAAGCGACATCGTTCGTGTCGTGGCCGGCGTCTGCCTCGAGGATGTAGTGGTATGGGTTCACCGTCACCCGCAACAGGTAAAGGCCGTCGGGACTGTTGCCGAAGTTGACGAACTGACCGGAGGTCTGCCACTTATAGGAGTCTTCCCAGCCCTGGTCGATGCCTTCGTAGAATCGCCAGGTGCCGTCGCTCTCGGGCACGGGCTCACAGTTGTCCGGTGAGTTCGGGGCGACCTCCGCCTGCGCGAATGAGTTCCAGTTGTACATCTTGATATCGCCGAGGCAGAAGCCCTCCTTGAGCACGTCGCTTGGCGGCCCGAGGTTTCCTGCAGCCATCACCGGGTAAAGCTCAAACTTCGCGATCCCGAGAACGTGGTAGTGCGCATGGATCTGATGGAAGGTAAAGAACCCGGCGGGGCGGGCGAAGCTGGTCCCGTTGCTGCGGTAGACGTTCTGATACAGCGGCCCACCATTCACTGCGACCGGAACGTTGGAGCTCCCGTAAACCTCGAACTTTCCAGGGCCGAGGTTCGCGAAGCCACTGGTGAACCGCAGGCAATGATGGCCGCCCTGCTGGAGGGTCTCCTCCGGAAGGCAGTCGTAGGCCGGCTGGTCCGCGACGCTTGCGCTGGTGTTGTGGAACCCGGCCATCGCCAGGAAGTTCCCGCTTTCGACCACCACCATCGGCGTTGGCTGGGCAAACGTCAGATGCCATGGCGCATCGGCGGCGAGGTCGGGGGCCAAGTTGAAGACCCCGGTTCGCGGGACCGAGCGGGTGCTCACCACACGCCGAGCCGAGCAATGCTCGACGGATCGGTGGCGGCGGACGTGCCTGCCGCAGGTCCGCGTGACCCGTGCCGAGTGGATGATTCGAACCGCCGGATCCGACGATGGCCACACTTGCGGGGGGTCGAGGGCGGCTCGCATCAGGAACGTGCCGTCCTGCACGTTGTTGGGCACCACCTCAATGGTCCACATGCCGGGGCGCGGATTGTGGATCCAGTCCTCGACGTCGAAGTCCTCGGCCACTCCTTGAAGCGTGTACGTCGAGCCGTCCGCAGCCTCCAGTCCGTTGGGGTCGTACACGGTGACCTCCCAGCCGTTGCTGTCATCTGCGGTGCGCAAGGCGACGCGCAGCACCTTGGGGCTGCCGGCGGAGACGCGGACGGTGTACTTGTAACACGTGCCCTGGATGCCGCACAGAGCGGGTGCGTCGACCCGAGCGCTGGCGACCTGCGGACCACCCCAGTAGATCGCCTGGCCCTCACGGAGCGATCCGACCGGGTCGGCGGCGGCGGGGGCGGCCATTACACCCAAAATGGCCGTGGTGAACAGTGCCAGTTGCCAGCACGCCGCGCGGAGCCGCGCCACACCACCGTCAGTGACGTTGATCACACTAACTCCAATCCTGGGTCAAGAACTACACCGGGCGCATTGAGCGGCACCCGATCGGACGCGGACAGGCGCTGTTCACCCCGCCCGTTGGACCGGAAGAAGGTTCACATGTGGGCGCCGAGGCCCAACATGTGCCTACGGCAAGAGATACGCCTCGCCGACTGGCCTTGAGGACAAACGACGGCGAGTACCCCTAAGCCCGTGTCTCGGCCCCGGCGGGCACGACCGCGGCGCCGGCGACGGGGGCCGGCGTGCGCGACGCGTCCGGATCGATCACCACGAGCGCGCCGCCGGGACAGTCCGCGCATGGGACTCGGCGACGCGGGTTCTGGATACCCACCAGTGCGATTAGACCGCCCGCGATCGCGAGCGTCCCGGAGATTCCGATTCCGATGCGGAACGCGTACACCGATGCGTTCACGAGCGCCGTGCGAACGACGGGACGCTGTGGCGCCGAGACGCTGCTGGCGTTGACCACGAGCGGCTTGTTGCGCAGCGAGGCGACGGCCGCGCGGTTCTGTGGGGTGAGCGGCCGGTGCGCAAGCTGCGAGTCCAACCGCGACTGGAAGGTTCCCGCCACCACCGCCCCGAGCGCGGCGATAGCGACCAGGCCGGCGACCCTGGCAATGGCGTTGTTGACCCCGCTCGCGAGTCCCGAGTGCCCGGGCTCGACCGACCCCAGCACGGTGGCCGTCAGCGGCGCGACCGTCGCGGACAGGCCGAGCCCGAAGACGATGATTCCAGGGAGGAGCTCGGTGACGTAGGTCGCGCCTGGTCCGACTCGCAGCATCAGCAGCAGGCCGACGCCCGCGACGACCGGTCCGGCCGACATGAACAGGCGCGGCCCGAACCGGTCGGCCAGCGCCCCGAACCGGCGCGAGAGCAGGAATATCTCGATCGTGAGCGGGAGCAGAGCAAGACCCGCTTGGACCGGCGTATAGCCCCCGACCTGCTGGATGAACAGGACCAGGAAGAAGGTGGCGACACCCAGCCCTGCGTACAGCGTGAACGTCGTCAGGTTGCCGACCGCGAAGTTGCGGACCTTGAACAGACTGAGCGGCATCATCGGATCCGGGTCGTGGCGCTCCCAGGCGATGAAGGCGACGAACAGCACGAGCCCGACGATCAGCGGGATGGATACGCGCGGGCTTCCCCAGCCGTATTGGGGCTGTTCGATCAGCGCGAACACCGGGCCGCCGAGCCCCAGCGCGCACAGGATCGCGCCGAGCACATCGATGTGACCCGGCGTGCGGCTGTCGGCGGGCAGCCGGCGAAGCAGCAGCAGTGTCACCGCCACCGGGAGCAGGTTGATCGCGAAGATCCAGCGCCACGAGGCGAACTGAACGAGGAGACCGCCCGCGAGCGGGCCGATCACCGTGACGATCCCCGTCCACGCCGTCCAGCTGCCGATCGCGGCCGCGCGCTCGTGCTCCTGAAAGGTGTCCATGATCAGCGCGAGCGTGCTCGGCACCAGCATCGCTCCTGCCACGCCCTGAAGCGCCCGCGCGCCGATCAGCACGGCGCTGGTCGGCGCGAGCGCGCAGATCAGCGAGCAGACGCCGAATCCGGCGAGGCCGATCGAGAACACACGGCGGCGCCCGAACAGGTCGCTGAGCGAGCCGCCGATCAAAATCAGCGAAGACAGCGTGAGTAGGTACGCCTCGACGACCCACTGCTGCACCGCAAGCCCGCCGTGCAGCGCCCCCCGAATCGCGGGAAGTGCGACGTTGACGATCGTGCCGTCGAGGAACACGATCCCGGAGCCGAGAATCGCGGCGAGCAGCGCCACCTGCTTGGTCGTGGCGGCGCGCGCCCGGATCACTCGGCTGCGCCCTGTGCGCTCACTCGACTCACTATCCCAGGCCCTCGGCGAAAACCGAATTCGGCTCGTATCCGGCGAACGTGACGCTGCGCGCGAACGGCAGGTCGGTCTTGACGATCACGCAGTAGCTTCGGCTTCGGTAAGCGCTCGGCACGCACGTGCGGTAGACGCTGCCGGGCTGGATCGCGTAGGTGTTGAGCCGCTCCACGTTGCGCCGGAACTCCGCCGGGGCGCGATCCCCGATCCAGGCCTGAGCCCGTGCCGTCGCATCGCGCATCGCGTTCTCAGAAGCGACCACGCTCGCCTGGTGTGCCAGTCCCGTGGCCAGCAGAGCGCCCGAGATGGCGAGCACGACCGCGGTGCCGCCGTAGTTGCGCGCCACGACGTTCGGCAGATCGGGCCTGACGCGCCGCAGGACCGCGCCCGTGGGCCGCGACAGCAGCAGGACGCCGAGCAGGTTCAACACGAGCGCGCCGACCGCGGCGCCCGCGACCGACTGGCTGTCCCCGGACGGAGGAAGCGCGTGTGCGACGACCGCATCGACGGCGGTCATCGTCACGAACGTCGGCCACAGCCAGGCTCCACGCCGTCGCCAGTGCAACCGGACGAGCCAGCCACCCTCCATGACTGAAGGGTAATCAGGGGTGCCTCACCGGCCGAATCGTGGAGTAAGCTCGACGCACCCTGAACGGGGGCCAAACCGGCGATCCCGGAGAGGCCCGTCAAACGGACCGGGCGGAGATCCCGACTCGGTCAAGGACGAAGGGACATAGTGGGAATGGCGACGAAAATCGCTGAGCCGGCCGCGGGCGGGGTGCCCGGAGCGACCGGTCACCTTTTGCTCGAGGACCGGATCTGGCTGTTGCGCGCGATGCTGCTGATGCGCGGCCTCGAGGAACGCGCGATGACCCTGTACCGGCAGGGAAAGGTCCCCGGATCGTTCTACGACGGCTACGGCCAGGAGGCGGTCTCCGCCGGCGCGGCCTTCGCGATGGCGCCCCAGGACCGGCTCTGCATCCTCCACCGCGACCTTGCGGCGCACCTGATCCGCGGCGTCCCGCCGGCGCGTGTGCTCGGCCAGTACCTCGGGCGCGACAACGGCGTGACGCACGGGCGTGACGGGAACGTGCACTTCGGCGACCGGACGCTCGGGTGCGTCGGGATGGTCTCGATGCTGCCCGACATGATGCTGGTCGCGACCGGGATGGCGATGGCGTTCAAGCTCCGTGGCGAGCGCCGTTGCGCGCTGACCTGGTTCGGCGATGGCTCGACCTCGCGCGGGGACTTCCACGAGGCGATGAACTGGGCGGGCGTCCAGAAGCTGCCGGTCGTATTCGTGCTGGAGAACAACCAGTACGCGTACTCGACGCCGCTCGACAAGCAGTTCGCGGTCGACCCCGTCGAGCGCGCAGCCGCGTACGGGTTCGTCGGGCTGACGGTCGACGGCAACGATGCCGAGGCGATGTTCGAGGCCACGCGGGCGGCACGCGAGCGGGCTCTCGACGGCGGCGGCCCGACCCTGATCGAGGCCGTGACGATGCGAATGCACGGTCACGCCGCCCACGACGACATGAAGTACGTACCCAAGGAGCAGGTTGAGGAGTGGCGCAAGCGCGACCCCGTCGATCGCCAGGAGACGCGGCTGCGTGAGCTCGGCGTCGACGTCGACGCGGTCCGAGCCGAGGTCCAGTCCGAGATCGACGCTGCCACCGAGGAGGCGCTCGCGG
>DATKFF010000557.1:0-3857 GCA_035511595.1 Solirubrobacteraceae bacterium
CGGACCGGGCGGTCGCGGGTCTTCCCGACCCATTCGTTTGCGAGCAGTCGTTGCTCGTAGTCGGCGATCAGCGACCGGCTACTGCGCGCCATGGAGCCCGGCCAGGAACAGGATCGCCCACGCCGCCCCGATCAGCAGGAGCGGTGGGTCGCGCAGGATCAGCTCCTCCGGTACCTCGCCCGCGCCGCTCCCCAGCAGCGTCGTGTAGCGGCCGAGCCAGAGCGCGAACGGAACCAGCGACAGCTCGATCCACGGGCCGGGCGCCGCACGCGTGAACGCCCAGCCGCCGTACGCGAGCGCCCCCACAGCCCCGGCGCCCAGACACAGCAGCCGCAGCCCCTGCGGCGAGTACCGGCGCAGCGTGGTCCGCGTCGGCGCGCGCCCGGCGCGCGCCCGTATCTCCGCGTAGCGCTTGCCCGCCACGAGGAACACTGCGCACGCCGAGGTGACGAGCAGAAATGACTTCGAGAGCCGGACGTCGGTGGCCACGCCGCCGGCGGCGGCGCGCACAAGGAAGCCGGCCGCGACCATCACGATGTCGGCGATGAAGACGTCGCGCCACACGAACGAGTAGCTGAGCGTCAGCGCCAGGTAACAGACCGCGACCGCCCCGAGCGCAGGCCGGACCGCGACCGACACCCCGATGCCGGCGGCTGCGAGCAGCGCCGCGACGCGCAACGCGCGGCGCGGCGAGAGCTCGCCCGCGGCGATCGGCCGCAGCCGCTTTCGCGGATGCCGGCGGTCGCTCTCGCGATCACGGACGTCGTTGACCAGGTAGGTGGCGCTCGCCAGCATGCAGAACGCGACGAACGCTCCGAGCACCTGCCCGTCGGCCCCGCGATGCGCTAGGGCTCCGGCCGCCGCGGGCGCGAGCACGACCACGAGATTCTTGAGCCACTGGCGTGGCCGACACGCCCGTAGGACCACCCGGGCGGCGTTCGGCGCCGGCGCCACCGGAGCGACGACAGGCCTCGGACGCGGCCGGGCGGCGACGCGGGGCTGGCGGTGCGCTGTCGCCGTCGAGGACGCCATCCCGTGCCCGTTCAACATTCCGCGCCGAGCTCCTCCCCGCGGGACGGGACGCCCGGTGAGAAAGCTCTTCAGGTGGCGGCGCCGCTACGCGGCGAACCGCTGCACGGCGCGAGCCCGCGCCTTCGCCGCCTCGACCTCGCGGTCGCGCGGCGGGGCCGCCGTACTGAGCTCGTGCAACAGCTGCTCGGAGGCAGCGGCGACGGCGTCGATCGCCCGCGCGAACGCCTCCTCATTGGCGCGCGAGGGCTTACTGAAACCGCTGATCTTGCGGACGTACTGAAGCGCGGCCGCGCGGACCTCCTGCTCGGAGGCGGGCGGCTCGAAGTTGTAGAGCGTTCTGATGTTTCGGCACATGCCCGGGAGCCTACCTAGAGGCGCCGCTCTGATATAGAAGCGTCGATGGCGCACCTGCCGACACGGCCGCTGGGCGACTCGGGTCTGGAGGTGTCGGTCGTCGGCCTCGGATGCAACAACTTCGGGCGGCGCGTCGACCTCGAAGGAGCGCGGACCGTCGTCAACGCTGCGCTCGAGCAGGGCGCGACCTTCTTCGACACCGCTGACATCTACGGCGGGCACGGAGGCAGCGAGGAGATCCTCGGCGAGCTACTGGAAGGCCGCCGCGACGAGGTCGTGCTGGCGACGAAGTTCGGGATGGACATGGGTGACGGCGCGACCAGGCGCGGATCGGCGGACTACATCCGTCATTCGATCGCGGGGTCCCTGAGGCGGCTTCGCACGGACGTGGTCGACGTCTACTGGATGCACCAACCCGACCTCGAGACGCCGATCGCCGAGACGCTCGGAGCGCTCGACGAGCTCGTCCGCGCGGGGACGGTCCGGGCGATCGGCGCGTCGAACTTCAGCGCTTCGCAGATCGAGGAGGCCGACGCGGTCGCGCGCGAGCGTGGCTTCGCGCGGTTCTGCGCGATCCAGAACGAGTACAGCCTCCTGAAGCGCGAGGCCGAGCGTGACGTGATCCCCACCTGCGAGCGGCTCGGCCTCGGGTTTGTTCCCTACTTCCCGCTGGCCTCCGGCCTGCTGACCGGTAAGTACCACCGCGGTGAGGACGCCCCCGCCGGATCACGCCTCTCGGGCCGCGCCCGAGTCGCCAGCGACGAGCAGTTTCGGCTGCTGGAGACGCTCGAGCGATACACCGCGCAACGCAGGGTCTTGATGACGACGGTCGCGATCGGCGGACTCCTGGCGCGCCCGGTGATCTCCTCGGTGATCGCCGGCGCAACCCGGCCTGAGCAGGTCGGCGCGAACGTGCAGGCGGCGCGCTGGACCCCGAGCGACGCGGACATACGGGAGCTGGACCAGCTGCTCGTGACGTGATCGGGCTGATCGGCGCCAACGTCTGGCGCCGCAAGGCGCGGACCTTCCTGACCGCACTGGGGATCGCCGTGGGCGTCGGTGCGGTGGTCGCGCTGTTGGCGCTCTCGACGGGGCTCAACAACACCGCCGCACAATTCGTGCATCTCGGGAGAGCCGATCTGGGGTTGTTCCAGCGCGATGCCGGCGACCCAACGTCATCGGTGCTGCCGCTGTCGCTGCTGGGGCGGCTCGAGCGCCAGCCTGAGGTCGCGTCGGCGACGCCGATTCAGCTCGTGATCGGCGCCGTGCCCAACCAGCCGCAGGCGATCGTGCTCGGGCTGGATCCGGCTGGATTCGCCACCCGCCAGCTGGTGATCACCGCCGGTGCGCCGGCCAGCGCGGGGCGCGTGCTAGTCGGCGACCAGCTCGCCGGTCAGGCCCGCGTGGGCCC
The DNA here is from genome assembly GCA_035511595.1 of Solirubrobacteraceae bacterium. GTDB lineage: Bacteria > Actinomycetota > Thermoleophilia > Solirubrobacterales > Solirubrobacteraceae > Palsa-465. Next base: position 2,798 of record DATKFF010000557.1, read on the forward strand.
GGGCGGGAGGCTGCGTCTCGGCTCGCGCAACTTCGAGGTCGCGGGCGTCTACCACTCAGGTCTCTCCTATGAGGACGGAGGCGTCGTGACGACGCTCGGCGACGCGCAGTCGCTGGCCGGGCGCACCCCCCAGGAGGTCACGACATTCGCCGTCAAGCTGACCCCCGAGGTGCCGCTGGCCAGCGCGGAGCGCAGGCTGGCCCGCGCGTTTCCCGGGCTGCTTCCGATCGCCGATCCGAGCGAGGCCGTGCGCGCGGGTGCCAACACGGTGCTGATCACCAAGGCAGTGCTGCTGATGGCCGTGCTCGCGCTGATCATCGGGGCGCTCGCGGTCGCGAACACGATGCTTGCGGCGCTGCTCGAGCGACGCCGTGAGCTGGCGCTGCTGAGCGCGATCGGCTGGAGCGCACCGCAGCTGGGGACGCTCGTCCTCGGGGAGGCGCTGGCCGTCAGTCTGCTCGGCACCGGGATCGGGCTGGTGCTGGGGCTCGCGGCGAGCAAGCTGCTGCCCGGGGTGCTCGGACTGAGCGGCTTCATCTCGCCGGCGCTGACGGCGTGGGGACTCGGCCGCGCCGTGCTGATCGGGATCCTGATCGGGACGCTCGGCGCGATCTACCCGATCTGGCGGGTTACGCGCACGCGCCCGGCCGCGGCGCTGGCGACCGCGTGATCAACCGCCCGCGAGCGTCCCGTCGATCAGCCTGATCGTGCGATCGGCCCGATCGCCGACGCTCTGATCGTGGCTGACGATCACGAGCGTCGTCCCGAAGCGCTCGCGGAGCGTGCCGAGGACCCCGAACAGGCGGACGCTGTCGACCTCGTCAAGCGCGCCGGTCGGCTCGTCGGCCAGCAGCAGCCGCGGGCGGTTCGCCAGCGCACGCGCGATCGCGACCCGCTGGCGCTCCCCACCCGACAGCTCCGACGGGACGTGGTCGGCACGGTCGCTGAGCCCGACGTCCGCCAACAGCTCGAGCGCGCGCTCGTGCCGGTCCTGGCGGCCGACGCCGAGCGGCAACATCGCCGTCTCGACGTTGCTGCGGGCGGTCAGGTAGGGCATCAG
>DATKFF010000558.1:0-4906 GCA_035511595.1 Solirubrobacteraceae bacterium
CGACGCCAGCGGCGAGATCGGCGGCTGGGGTTTCTCCGGCTCGTACCTGAACGCGACGAGCACGTTCTACAAGGACGAGGCGACGGCGGCCCAGTACGGGATCTTCTCGAGCAACTGGGACGGCGGCACCTGGGATCAGACCTACGTCAGCAACTTCAACGACTCGGGCTACTACATCGGCGCCTGCCAACAGCAGTGCAACCAGACGCTCACGCACGGCTGGTCCGAGTACAACGCACTGGGCTACTCCGGCACCAACTCCGGCGGCCAGCTGGTGATCGAGAACTCGCAGTTCGATCAGAATGAGGACGGGTTCGACACCAACAGCCAGAACAACAGCGACTGGCCCTCGCCGCAGGACGGCGCGTGTCCGAACGGCGGCACCAGCCCGATCACGCACACGCACTCCTGCTGGGTGTTCATGAACAACTACGTGCACGACAACAACAATCCGAACGTCCCCGCCGCCGGGTCCGCCGCGGCCGGTCCGGTGGGCACCGGGATGTCGATCTCAGGCGGCCGCGACGACACCGTGATGCACAACCGGTTCGTGCACAACGGAGCCTGGGGCACGATCTTCGTGATCTATCCCGACAGTGAGACCCCGCCGTCGGACGCTCCCGCGTGCGCCGGTGGCGACAACGCCGGCGGCGTCTGCAACTACGACGACTGGGGCAACTCGCTGCTGAACAACACGTACAGCGGCAACGGGTTCTTCAACAACCCGACGAACGGGGACTTCGCCGAGATCACCTCGACCCCGGGGCATCCGATCAACTGCTACGTCGGCAACACCGACGCAAGCGGCACCGTCACGAGCTCGCCGTCGGACCTGCAGTCGACGAACTCGAACTGCGGCCAGACCGCGACCGTGCCCGACACCAACCCGACGTTCACCAGCCAGGTTCTGTGCGACTCCGAGTTCGAGGGGCCCGCGACCGTGTGTCCCGCGGGTACGAGCTACCCACGGCTCCAGCAGGTAGTGATGCACTCGCTGCCGACGCGCCAGCTGAAGACGATGCCGAACCCGTGCGCGGGCGTGCCCGCAAACCCGTGGTGCTCGGCGCGAAGGTCCAAGCGGTCGCGCCGCGCCGCCTAGCGGCAGCCACAAACCGCTGACAACTTGTAGGATCGCCCCGCGGACGCGGAGGCGCAGAGAGGAGAACATGCGTCGTCTTTACGTGCTCGTAGCCGTGTCTTTCGCCGCCCTGTCGCTGGCCTCCGCCGCCAGCGCGCGCGTGCTGCTCGTCGGTAACTACCACGGGATCGCCGGGAAGTACCGCACGATCCAGGCTGCCGTCAATGTGGCCAAGCCGGGCGACTGGATCCTGATCGGACCCGGCGACTACAAGACCAGCTCGAGCCGCGCGCCGAAGGGCGGGAGCACGTTCCCCGCGGCGGTCCTGATCACGAAGCCGCGGCTGCGGCTCCGGGGGATGAACCGGAACACCGTGATCGTCGATGGGACCAAGCCAGGCTCCTCGGCCTGCAGCAGCAAGAAGGCCGCGCAGAACTTCGGGCCGGCGAGCAAGCACGGACCGCAGGGCCTCAACGGGATCATGGTCTGGAAGGCCAACGACGTCTGGGTCCAGAACCTGACCGCCTGCAACTTCCTCGGCGGCTCCGGCGGAGACGGGGTCACCGGCAACGAGATCTGGTGGAACGGCGGGGCCGGCAGCGCCCAGATCGGCGGCTGGGGATACAACGGCTCCTACCTGAACGCCACGAGCCAGTTCTTCCAGAACGAGAACACCTCGGCGATGTACGGCGTGTTCACGAGCAACTGGGACGGCGGCACCTGGAACCAGGCGTACGCGAGCAACTTCAACGACTCGGGGTTCTACATCGGTGCGTGCCAGCAGCAGTGCAACCAGACCGTGAATCACATCTGGTCCGAGTTCAGCGCGCTCGGCTACTCCGGCTCCAACTCTGGCGGCCAACTCGTGATCGAGAACTCGCAGTTCGACCAGAACGAGACCGGGTTCAGCACCAACAGCCAGAACGGCGACAACCCACCGCCGCAGGACGGGGCGTGCCCGAACAATGGGATCAGCCCGATCACGCACACGCATTCGTGTTGGGTGTTCATGCACAACAACGTGCACGACAACAACAACCCGAACGTCCCGAGCGTCGGGTCGGCGGCCGCCGGCCCGGTGGGGACGGGCGTCTCGGCGGCCGGTGCCAGAGACGACACGTTCATGGACAACACGATCTCCAACAACAACGCGTGGGGCGTGATCCTGGTCCCCTACCTCGACAGTGGCCCGCCGTGCACCGGCGGAACGCCCAACGGGCTCGGGCAGGGCAGTTGCCTGTTCGATGAGTGGGGCGACGCGCTGGTCAACAACGTGTTCTCGCACAACGGCTCCTACGGCCACCCCACCAACGGCGACTTCGACCAGCTGAACTTCGAGAACGGGCACCCGACTGACTGCTACAGCGGCAACACCGAAGCGGGCGGCGGCAGCCTCTCGCCGGACGCGGCGACGCTCCAGGCCGAGCATCCGACGTGCGACGGCAGCGCGGCGCCGGCGAACACCAACCCGCCGTTCCTGGCGGAGGTGCTGTGCGACTCGCAGGTCGAGCTCAGCCCGGGGACGCCGGCGGCATGTCCGACCGGGGCTTACCCGCGCCGTCAGTTCGTCCATCCGCACGCGTTGCCGCCGGCGCGCGAGCTGCCGACGATGCCCAACCCGTGCGTCGGCGTGCCCGCCAACCCGTGGTGTACCGCGCATAAGCAGCGCCCGCGCGCGTAGCGCGCGGCTTTCGCTCGCGGGCGCATCCCTAACCTTCTGCGGGCTATGGGATGCCTGGTCGTAAAGCTCGGGTCGAGCATCGTCGTGGACGAGCGCGGCGAGCCGCGCGTCGACGTGCTCGAGGGGATCTGCGACCAGCTCGAGGGGCTCCACCGCGCCGGGCGCGAGCCGGTGGTGGTGACCAGCGGCGCGATCGCGCGGGGGATGGGCGTTCGCGGGATCCCGCTGCGCCCGCGATCGATCGACGAGCTGCAGGCCGCCAGCGCGATCGGCCAGGGGAAGCTCTACCAGGTGTACGACGAGCTGCTGCGGGCTCGCGGAGTGCCGACCGCGCAGGTGCTGTTGACGTTCTTCGACATCAGCGCGCGGACGCACTACCTGAACGCGCGGCAGACGCTGCGCAAGCTGCTGGACTGGCAGGTGCTCCCGGTGATCAACGAGAACGACACGACCGCGACCGACGAGATCTCGTTCGGCAACAACGACTTCCTCGCCGCCCAGGTGTCGATCTTGCTCGGCGCCGAGCTGCTCGTGTTGCTAACGGACGCGGAGGGTGTGTTCACCGCCGACCCGCGCTCGCACGACGATGCGCAGCTGGTGGAGCAGGTGACCGACTTCGAGTCGCTCGAGGGGCTGGACATCGGCTATGTGCCCTCACCGCTCGGCTCCGGCGGGATGCGCTCGAAGGTCGTCGCGGCCGAGATGGCGACGGCGGCCGGAATCCCGGCGGTGATCGCCAGCGGCCTGGCGCCCGGCACGATCTTGGCCGCGGCCGGGCGCGAGCCGGTCGGAACGCGGTTCGAGGCCCGCGAGGGGCGCTACTCGAGCTTCAAGCTGTGGCTTCGGTACGCCAAGCCCGCGCGGGGACGGGTGCTGGTCGACGCCGGCGCCGCCCGCGCCCTGCGAGAGGGGGGCACCAGCCTGTTGCCAGTCGGGGTGATCGACGTGGCGGGCGATTTCGACGCCGGCGACGCGGTCGAGATCGCCCACGACGGCGAGGCCGTGGGCAAAGGGATCAGCAACTACTCGGCCGACGAGCTGCGGCAGGTGCGCGGGCTCAAATCACCCGCCGTTCACGAGCTGCTGCCGCGCGCCAGCGACGAAGCCGTCCACCGCGACTACTTCGTATTGACGTAGCGGCCCGTTTAAGCTGTAACTCGATGGCCACCACCGCATTCTCAGTCGCGGACACGTGCGCAGCCGCAAAGCGCGCGTCACGGACGCTCGCGACCGTCTCCTCCGCGGTCAAGGACGCCGCGCTCGAGGCGATCGCCGCCACGATCGAGGAGCACACCGGGCAGATCCTCGACGCGAACGTCCGTGACCTGGAGGCGGCGAGCGACGGCGACTACAGCTCCGCGTTCCTGGACAAGCTGCGGCTGGATGAGGCGCGGGTCGCGTCGATGGCGGCGGGCGTGCGCAAGATCGTGTCGCTTCCGGATCCGGTCGGTGAGGTAATTGACGGGTGGCGGTTGGCCAACGGTCTCGACGTCCGCAAGGTGAGGGTCCCGCTGGGCGTCGTCGCGGTGGTGTACGAGGCGCGCCCGAACGTCACGATCGACGCGACGGCGCTGTGCCTGAAGTCCGGAAACGCGGTGGTGCTACGCGGATCTTCGGCCGCGGCCCGGTCGAACGCGGTGCTCGCCCAGCTCGCCTCCTCGGCGGCGTCCGCGGCCGGGTTGCCGGAGGACGCGATCTCGCTGCTCCAGGGCGGCCGCGAGGACATCGCCGAGCTCGCGACCCAGAACGGGACGGTCGATCTGATCGTGCCGCGCGGGGGCGAGGGACTGAAGGCGTCGCTGAAGGGCGTCGCCACCGTGCCGGTGATCTACGCGGCCTCGGGCAACTGCCATGTGTACGTGGACGCGAGCGCCGACCTCGACGCCGCCCAGGCGATCGTCCTGAACGCAAAGCTGCAACGGCCGGGGGTCTGCAACGCGGCGGAGACGCTGCTCGTGCACTCGCGCGTCGCCGGCTCGCTGCTGCCTGGTCTGCTTCGGGCGCTGAGCGAAGCCGGCGTCACGCTGCACGGCGATGACCGCGCCAGGGCTGCCGCCGCCGGCGTCCCGATCGACGCCGCGAGCGAGGAAGACTGGGACACCGAGTACCTCGCGCTCGAGCTGGCGGTCGGCGTCGTCGACTCGGTG
>DATKFF010000559.1:0-2469 GCA_035511595.1 Solirubrobacteraceae bacterium
AGCGGATCTCGTAGGCGTGCTGTTTCGGCGGCGTCAGGAATTCAGCGCCGCGCGCGCTCCAGTCGGCGTAGACGGATGCGATGTCCTTGACCCGGATATTGAGGAAGCTGCTGGTGCGGTGGGGGTCACGCGGCGTCTCCAGGGTGACCGTAGGCTTGTCGTCGGTCGGGCCGCCTCCGACGTTGATGATGATCCAGCTGTTGGATAGCGCCACGTAGGTCAGCCCGCCGGGGCCGGAGAAGGCCACCCTGCCGCCGAGTACGTCGGCGTAGAAGCGCCGAGAGCGCTCGACATCGTCCGAGACGATGAAGTGGGCCAGCACAATTCCCTCCGGGGGCGTTGGCAGCTCCGCCATCTGGCATCTCCGCTGGTTGGGCCTCACACCTTGCTTACGACCGGGTCTGGAGCCGGTGTCTTCTCAAACGCGCATTCCATCTCCTTCCACGGCACGGGTCAAGAACCCCGTTCGATTCGCGTCGGCGTCGACGCGTATGGAGGTCGCCGAGAGCCCGGTCTCTTGGGACTCTGAGCGCCACAGGTCGCGCGCGGTGGCAGCGGCGGCCGGCGACGCGGATCGCCGGTCGCCTTAACCGAAGCGCCCCCCGCAGGTGCGGAGGGCGGTTCGAACTCTTTGCAAAGGTGGAGACGGCGGGAATTGAACCCGCGTCCGCGGTCGCGTAAGAGATGGCGTCTACGAGTGTGTCCGGCGCTCTGATCTCACCCTCGACTCGCCACGCCGGCGGGGTTGTCGAGGGCCAGCTCCGAAAGATGTCCCCCGATCAGCCGGAGCGAACCGATCGGAGTAAGCCTGCTAGTTGATCCCGGACTCACCGCCGCAGGCGAACGGTGGCCGAGATGACAGTCGGTCTAGCTAGCCGCTAAGCGGCTGCGTAACCGAGGTCAAAGTTGTGCGTGTCCGCACTTATTGTGTCCGGGGGTTTTACGAGGCCACCCGGAACCTCGACTCGCAACCACCCCCACGATCCGACCACGTCGAAGCCAGTCGTCCCCGGGGGTTTCTGCGTTATCGATTATATCCGACATCCGTGTGCGGATTCGCACAAGCTTCGGAGGGTAGTCGAGAAAGTGGAAAATACGGGCTGTTTATCGACGATCCTCGGAACAGCGGTCCGCCCCGGCCCTGCTCGGAACAGCGGTCCGCCCCGGCCTCGTTGGAACAGCAGTGCCCTCGCCTCCCCACCGCCCCCAACGAAGAACCTCGTAAGCCGCATCGGAAACCCCCAACCCGCTGTCAGAATTAACCCAGATGGAATCGAATCCTGGTTGGTGGCCGGCACCCGTTGAGGCGCCTGCGTCCGCTCCGGCGGCCCCGGAGCGCGAGGACCGTTGGCCTGAGCTCGCCCCCCAGGCGCCGCCGCGCAAGCCCTCGTGGTTCAAGCGCCGCTTCGGGCCGGCGCTTGCCGCGATCGTCGCGTTCCTCGCCAAGTTCAAGGCCGTCCTGCTGCTTCTGCCCAAGCTGAAGCTCCTCACGACGGCTGGCACGATGCTGGTCTCGGTCGCGGCGTACAGCTTCGTGTTCGGGTGGGAGTTCGCGGCGGGCTTCGTCGTCCTGATCTTCGTCCACGAGATGGGTCACGTGATCCAGCTGCGCCGCGAGGGCATCAAGGCCAGCGCCCCGATGTTCATCCCGTTCCTCGGCGCGGTCATCAGCGCCCGCTCGCTCGGCAAGAACGCCCTCGCCGAGGCGCGCGTCGGGCTCGCGGGCCCGATCCTCGGCAGCATCGGCTCGGCGGCGTGCATCGTGATCTGGAAGGCGACCGGAAACGAGATCTGGCGGGCGCTGGCGTTCACCGGGTTCTTCCTCAACCTCTTCAACCTGCTGCCGGTGGTGCCGCTCGACGGCGGCCGCGCGATGGCCGCGATGGCGCCATGGATGTGGTTCGTCGGGTTCGCCGCGATCATCCCGCTGGCGATCATCTTCCCGAACCCGATCATCCTTTTGATCCTGCTGTTCGCCGGCTATGAGACCTACAGGCGCTGGCAGCAGCGCAAGAACGGCGGCGAGCAGCAGCGGGCCTATTACAAGGTCAGCCGGATCGACCGCGCGCTGGTCGCGGCCGTCTACCTCAGCCTGATCGCGCTGCTGGTCGTAGGCATGCACGCGACCACGCTGACGCGCACGTTCGCCTAACGAGCGTCCGCAGCCGTCTCCCGATCAGATCGCCGGCGGCGGTCCCGGCGGTCGCCGGACGGCCTCAGTGTCGCGCCGCGCTCCGCCCCAGAACGTGTACGCGATCGCGATCACGAGCGCAACCAGGCCGATGATGAAGATGATGGTCCCGGCCGTCTGGATGTCGAACCCGCTGACGTGGGCGGTCACCGCCCACTTCATGACCGCGCCGATTGCGATCAGCAAGATGGCTGCCCCGATAGTCACTCGCTCAGCGTACCCGGCCCGTCCGCCCGCGACGCAAAACCGGCGCGGCTAGCGGTGGACTTCGCGCAGCT
>DATKFF010000560.1:0-3811 GCA_035511595.1 Solirubrobacteraceae bacterium
CGCTCGCCGCGTCAGGTTATGTGGGTATCAAGCGCGTGTTCGAGCGCGAGTACGGCGGGTGGCTGTCCACGTTCGGCGACGGCCACAAGACCTACCCCGAGCAGATCTACGCCGGTCTCGGCACGGTATGGGAGACCGAACGCATTGAAATCAAGCCGTACTCGGCTATGGGACTGCTCCACGCCGCTATTGACGCCGCGCTGCAACTTCGCCCCCAGGTGAGTGTGAGCAAGATCGAGCGGATCGACATCGACATGCCCGAGGCGGCTTACGGACACGGCGGCTGGAAGGCCGTGCGTCCGCTGGAGGCGATCGGCGCGCAGATGAACGTCTCTTACGCCGTCGCCGTGGCGCTCCTGGACGGGGACGTCCTGATCGAGCAATTCACCGCGAAGCGGATCAACAGCGACGACGTGTGGAACCTGATCGACCGAACCCACACCCATCACCAGAGCGCCTATGACCAGCTTCCAGTCGACGAGCGACTCACCACCCAAGTGCGCATCACCCTCACCGATGGCAGCACCCACGCCGCGACCGTCGCACACCCGAAAGGCAACGGCAGCAATGCGCTCACCAACCCGCAGATCCGCGAAAAGTATCGGAAGCTGACCAACCACACGATCTCGCCGGACCGCCAGACCGCGATCGAGAACGCCGTCCTTAATCTCGACACGCTCGACGACGTCGGTCACCTCGTCGCCTTGCTGACCCCGGTCGTGCACTCGCCACTCGATTGACATAGGTAGGAGACGAACGCGTCGCCCGCCGCCGTTGCGAGCGACGCGCTCCCGTCTTCCACGCGCGTGCAACACGAACCGCGCCGGTTCCAGCCCAGAGCCCCCGAGGCAAAGCGACCACGAGCCCGCACCGCTCGGGGCCAGCCGAACCAGACCGTGATCAAACAGTCGACGTAAGTCCCAGCACATCTCTCCTGGTCGAACCCAAGGTTCTCACCGTCCGCAAGGAGCACCCCCAATGCCCACAACACTTGATCCAGAGACCGCCCTCATCCTGATCGACCTCCAACACGGCATCACGGGCCTTCCTACCGTGCACCCATCGGCGCAAGTCGTCGCTCGCGGCGCACGACTCGCGGACGCGTTCCGAGCACACAAGAACCTGGTTGTAGCCACCCGCCTCGCGTACTCCCCCGACGGCGGCGACGTGATCAAAACCCGGACCGCCGGAAACGGGACTAACCCCACGCCGGCGCCCGACTATGCCGATTTCCATACCGAGCTCAGCCTAGGCGACGGGGACATCGCGATCACCAAGCGAGGCTGGAACGCGTTCTACGGAACCGAACTCGACCTCGAACTCAGGCGCCGGAAAATCACCGGGATCGTCCTCGCCGGAATCTCCACCAGCATCGGCGTCGAGTCCGCAGCGCGGGCCGCGAACGAACGAAGCTACGAGCTGACAATCGTGACCGACGCCGTCACCGATACGTCCGAACGCGCTCACCTCAACAGCCTCGAAGTCATCTTCCCACACATCGCCGAGCTCGCCACGACCGAAGAAGTCCTTACCGCACTCGAGAACGCACACTGACCTTAAGAAACGCAAGACCAGGAGCAATCGAGAATGACCTTCACAAGCGCAGCGACTGGAGCTAGCCCTCGGTTGGCACTGCCCGCAAGCCCCGCGACGGTCACGTGGGCCAAGCGCGTCGTCGTTCCCGGCTGCTACCGGGAGGCAGGGGGTCCTCAATGAATGCGGTCGTAGGTGCGCTTCTGCCGCTAATCGTGACATTGGCTTTTGGGTTCTTTGCCGCCTGGCGCCACGACTTCACTCCCGAGCAGGCGCTGGTGCTGAACCGGATGGTGTTGCTATATGCGCTGCCGCTGTTGTTGTTTGCGGGCACGGTTACGATCAAGCGGAGCACACTGACCGGCGACTTAGGTCTGAGCGCCGCGGTCGTTGCCGGGTTGCTCGTCACCTACCTGGTGACGTTCCTGATCGTCCGATTCGCGTTGCATCGCCCGCTTGGTGTCTCGGCGCTGACCGCGCTTGCTGTTGGCGGTCCGGCCATCCCGTTCGCGGGAGTCGTCGTGCTCGGCTACTTGTACGCGCCGTCCGTGAGCGCGGTTCCGGTTGCCGTCGGAGCGCTGGCGTTCAACGTCGTCGAGGTTCCGGTCACGCTCGTCCTGCTATCCGTAGCGGCCGGATCCGCGGCCGCGGCCAGCGCGACGACGCCGCAAGCCGCGACGCCCGTGACGCGGAAACCGGCGCGCCGGCCGGCGCTGGCGCTGAGGCCCGCGTTCGCTGCCGGAGGCGCAGCCGAGACGGCCACCAAGATGCAGGCGCAGGCGGCGCCCGCATCCAGCGCCGGCCCGTCAAGGGCAGCACCCGCAGTCGCGCAGGAGAGCCTGGGGCAGCACGTCCTCTCGGCGTTGAAGCAACCCGTCGTGTGGGCGCCGGTCCTCGCGCTGGTGCTCGTCATCGCCGGCGTCCAACTTCCGCATGCGCTCGTCAACGCGACGAAGCTCCTAGGGTCCTCGACCACCGGCGTCGCATTGTTCGCCAGCGGCATCGTCCTGTTCGCCCAGCGGATCACCGTGAGCCGCTTCGTGGTCGGCGCCGTCGCAGCACGGAACGTCGTTGTCCCCGCTGTGCTCTGGTTGATTCTCGCGGCCATTGGTATCTCGCACACGGACCTGCGTCTAGCAGTCCTGGCGAACGCGCTTCCGGCGCCGGTGGCCGCAGTGATCTTCGCCGTCCAGTACCGCCAGGGGCAGCGCGAGATGGCCTCGGTGGTGCTCTTCAGCAGCGTCGGCTCGCTTCTCACCCTGGCCGCGTTCATCGCCCTGACCTGACATCCACCTTCCCAGCTAACACCAGGAGGCATCTCATGACGTTGACCCATCAACAGGCCACCCCGGCCAGGACGCCCAAGGCACGCGTAAACGGTACCGGCCACGACACGCAGGTCCAGGCGCTCGCGCGCTACGCGGCTCGAGCCACGTTCGACGACCTCTCCGCCGAGTCGCGCAAACAGCTACCGGTCCATATCCTCGACTGCCTCGCTTGCTCCATCTCGGCGCTCGGAGCCGGCCCGGTCAACGCGTGCCGGGACCAGGTGAGCGATTTCGGCGGTGGTCGCGGGGTGGCGCTGATCGGCGGCGGCGAGGCGAGTCCCGTGTACGCCGCGTTCTGGCACACCGTGCTCGTTCGCTACGTCGACTTCATGGACAACTTCCTCGCGGCGACCGAGACGTGCCATACCGCGGATAACTTCGGCGTCGCGCTCACGGCCGCGGAGCTGGCCGGCGCTAGCGGACGTGACCTGATGCTCGGGGTCGCGGTCGCCTACACGGTCCAGTCTCGGCTGGTCGACCATGGCAACTTCATGACCCGCGGCTTCGATCACACCGCCCAGCTCGCCTTCTCACACAACGCCGCGGCCGGGCGGCTGCTGGACATGAGCGAGGGAGAGATCGCGAATGCGATCGCGATGGCGGCCTCCAGCGACGCCTCGTTCGCGGTGATCCGCGCCAAGCCGCTCTCTCAATGGAAGGGACTCGCATCCGCGCAGTCCGCGCTCGGCGCGATGAACGCGCTCTTCCTCGCCCGCCGCGGCGTTGAAGGGCCACTCCGCGTCGTCGAGGGACCCCTCGGCATCGACCACCTGCTCGACATGCACCTCCGGGTCGACTGGGACCACGAGGGCTACGAGGGTGTCGTCTCGAGCACGATCAAGAAGTACAACGCCCAGATCCACACGCAGTCCTCGATCTACTGCATGATCGAGCTCCTCGCCGCGAACAAGGCGCGGCTGGACGTCGCAGCCGGGTTCGACCCGAGCACA
>DATKFF010000561.1:0-4881 GCA_035511595.1 Solirubrobacteraceae bacterium
CGCTATTTCGCGCACCCGGCGCGGACTCTGTTCTGCGACATCCGGGCTTACTTCCCGATGAGCGAACAGGTCCGCGTGCTGCGCGTGATCCAGCGGTACCTGACGCTCGCCGACGAGTTCCTGAGCCGTCTCCCGCAAAACGGTTTCGACGCGTACGGGAACCCGCTCCAGTGTCGCGCAAGCACCCGCAAGGGCACGCCGTGTCAGCGCATGCCGCTGCCGCACAACGGCTACTGCCCCTCGCATCAGCATCTCGCCGAGACCGAGGAGCTCGCGGGCGTACTCGCAGCTGCGTAACAGGGCGTACTCGCCGCAGGAGGGATTGAGAGGGCCCCGCATTCGCGGGGCCCCGTTTTTTAGGCGGACCGGCCCGGCTCTATAACTCCCCCATGCTCCTGGGGGTCGACGTTGGCGGAACCTTCACCGACGCGGTGCTCGCGGCCGACGGGCGGCTGTACACCGCCAAGGCGCCGACCACCCCGGCCGACCAGTCCGAGGGCGTGCTCGCCGCGGTCCAGGCGGTGCTCGCCCGCTCCGGACGTCCCGCCGCCGACGTGCGCGAGTTCTCGCACGGAATGACCGTCGCGACCAACGCGCTGCTCGAGGGGCGCGGCGCCCGCACCGCGCTGATCGCGACCAAGGGCTTCACCGACCTGATCGCGCTCGCGCGTCAGAACCGCCCCGAGCTCTATCGGCTGTGCGCGTCGCGGCCGGCACCGCTCGTCCCCGACGAGCTGCGCCTCGGCGCGCCCGAGCGGATGACGCCGGCGGGTCCGCTGCTCCCGCTCAGCACCGCGGATGCTCGCAGCCTCGCTGGCGAGGTGGAGAGGCTGGGCGCGGATGCGGTCGCGGTCGTGCTGCTGCACTCCTACCGCCACCCCGATCACGAGCGCGTGCTCGGCGACGCGCTCGCCAAGGCGCTGCCGGCCGTGCACGTCTCACTCTCGCACGAGGTCGTGGGGACGTTCCGCGAATACGAGCGCGCGGCGACGACCGAGATCGACGCCGCACTGTCGCCACTGCTCGCGACCTACCTGCGGGCACTCGTCGGCCGCGCCCACGAGGCCGGGCTTCCCGCGCCCTCGATCATGCAGTCAAACGGCGGCCTGATCGACGTCGACGCGGCGGCGGGCCACGCCGCGTGGACCGTGCTTTCCGGGCCGGCGGGCGGGGCGGCGGGAGCGGCGTTCGTGGCGCGCGCCGCGGGCGAGCCGCGGGCGCTCTGCTTCGACATGGGCGGGACCTCGTGCGATGTCTGCGTGGTCGACGACGGCGCCGTCCAGGAGCAGAGCTCCGGCGAGATCGCGGGGCGCCCGCTGGCGCTGCCGATGCTGGCGGTCCAAACGGTCGGGGCCGGCGGCGGGTCGATTGCATGGCGCGACGCCGGGGGCGCGTTGCGGGTCGGGCCGCGCTCGGCGGGTGCCGACCCCGGGCCGGCCTGCTACGGGCGTGGCGGAACCGAGCCGACGGTGACCGACGCCAACCTGCTGCTCGGCTACCTGTCGGCGGACTCCCCGCTGGCCGGCGGCGTCGAGCTCGATCTGGAGGCGGCTCAGCGCGCCGTCGGCGCGCTCGCGCGTGAGCTCGGGCTCGACCCGATCGCCTGCGCGGAGGGGATCCGCCGGGTCGCGGGCGCGGAGATGGTCCGGGCGCTGCGCGTGGTGACGGTGGAGCGCGGGGTCGACCCGCGCGGCTACGCACTGATCGCGTTCGGCGGCGCCGGCCCACTGCACGCGGCGCAGATCGCGGACGAGCTGGAGATCGACACGATCCTCTGCCCGCGCGCCTCCGGGGTGCTCGCGGCACTCGGGCTCGTGGTCTCCCAGCGGCGCCGTGACGCGCAGCGGAGCGTGCTCCTGAGCGGCGATCAGATCACCGCCGAGGCGGTCACCGCGGTCGTCGCCGAGCTCGGCCGGCAGGCGCGCGCCGCGCTCGGGGAACCACACGCCGAGCTGCGGGCGATCTACGAGCTCCGCTACCGCGGACAGTCGTTCGAGCTCGCGGTCAGCGCCGGGGTACGGGCCTCACCGGAGCAGCTGCGCGCCGCGTTCGAGGCCGACCACGAGGAGCGCTACGGCTACCGCGACCCCGGTCAGCCGCTCGAGCTCGTCACCGTCCGAGTGAGCGCGACGACCGCCGGCGCGGAGGTGGAGCTGGCGGGGCCGGATCAGCAGCAGCCGGCCGCGGGCACGCGCATCGACGGCCCGTGCGTGATCGCGCTGCCCGAGTCGACCGCGCTCGTGCCGGCCGGCTGGGTCGGTGAGGTGGACACCGCCGGCACTGTGCGACTGACGAGGGCGCGATGATCGACCCGGTCGAGCTCCAGGTTCTGAGCGGCGCGCTGCGGGCGATCTGCGAGGAGATGGGCGCGGTCCTGATCCGCTCCGCGCATTCGGCCAACATCAAGGAGCGCCGCGACGCCTCGACCGCGCTGTTCGACTCACGCGGCGAGATGGTGATGCAGGCGGAGCACATCCCGGTCCACCTCGGCGCGATGCCGGCCGCCGTCGAGGCGATCCTCGCCGAGGAGCACGCCCCCGGCCGCGCATGGATCCTCAACGACCCCTACCGCGGGGGCACGCACCTCCCCGACATCACGGTGATCACCCCGGTGTTCGCGGGCGGCGAGCTGGTCGCGTTCGCCGCCAGTCGCGCGCACCACGCCGACGTCGGCGGCCCGACCCCGGGCTCGATGCCGGCCGACAGCCGGACGCTCGCCGACGAGGGCGTCGTGATCGAGCCGCGGGTGCTCGACGAGCACGCGGTCGCCGAGCTGAGCGCGCGGATGCGCCAGCCCGAGCAGCGGCGCGCCGACCTGCGCGCGCAGCTCGCCACCGGCCGCGTCGGCGCCCGCCGGGTCGAGGAGCTGCACGGGCGCGTGGGCGCCGACAAGCTGGCCGAGGCGTTCGCCGAGGTGCTCGACTACGCCGAGCGGCGCACGCGAGCCTGCCTCCGGGAGCTGCCCGACCGGCGCCGGAGCGCCCGTGACGTGCTCGAGGCGCGTGAGGGAGACCTTCCGATCGTGCTCGAGGCGACCGTCGACGGCGACCGCCTGACGCTCGACTTCTCCGGCACCGCGCCGCAGCACGACGGGAACCTCAACTGTCCGCTGGCGGTGACGCGGTCGGCCTGCTACTTCGCGGTCCGGGTCCTGACCGACCCCGAGATCCCGCCGAGCGCCGGCGCCTACCGCCCCGTCGAGGTGATCGCGCCCGAGGGCTGCCTGCTCAACGCGCGCTCGCCGGCGGCGGTGGTAGGCGGCAACGTCGAGACCTCGTCGCGGGTCGCCGATGTTGTCCTGGCCGCGTTCGGGCGCGCACTGGGGCAGGGCACGATGAACAACGTGACGATCGGGAGCGAGAACATCGCGTACTACGAGACGATCGCCGGCGGGCAGGGCGCGTGCCCCGACGCCGATGGCCCGAGCGCCGTGCACGTCGCGATGAGCAACACGCTGAACACGCCGATCGAGGCGCTCGAGCTCGAGTTCCCGCTGCGCGTCGTCGAGTACGCGCTGCGCCGCGGATCGGGCGGGCGGGGTCGCTTCGACGGCGGCGACGGCGTGGTCCGGGAGCTCGAGGCGCTCGCCCCGCTGCGCTACTCGCTGATCACCGAGCGCCGCCGGCACGCCCCGGCCGGTGCCGGCGGCGGCCTTCCCGGCGCGACCGGGCGCAACCTGCTCGACGGCCAGGAGCTGCCCGCAAAGGCGACGGGGCGGCTCGAGCCCGGCCAGCGGCTCCGGATCGAGACCCCCGGCGGCGGCGGGTATGGTGCGCGGTGATGCGCGTCGCGTTCCTCGGACTCGGGATCATGGGCTCGCGGATGGCCGCGAACCTGGCCGGGGCCGGGTTTCAGCTGACCGTCTGGAACCGCACCACCGCCACGGCCGAGACGTTCCGCGACGAGCACGACGGCGTGGCGCTCGCCGCGACGCCCGCGGAGGCGGGCGCCGACGCCGAGATCGTGGTGACGATGGTCGTCAACGGTCCCCAGGTCGAGCAGGTGCCGCTCGGCGAGGACGGAGCCGCCACCAAGGCGCAGCCGGGCACGCTGTTCATCGACTGCTCGACGATCGGCCCGGTCGCCGCGCGGTCGATCGGCGCCGCGCTCGCCGAGCGCAGCTTCGAGATGATCGACGCGCCGGTGACCGGCTCTTCGCCCCGCGCCGAGGATGGGACGCTGACGATCATGGTCGGCGGCAGCGACGAGGCATTCGCGCGCGCCAGGCCGGTGCTCGAGGCGATGGGCAAGCTGATCGTCCACGCGGGCCCGCTCGGGCACGGGCAGATCGTGAAGGTGATCCAGAACTCGGTCGCCGCCACCAACGCGGCGGTCGTCGGCGAGTCGCTACTGGTGGCGGCTCGCGCCGGCGTCGACCTGGACGCGCTGACGACGGTGATGGGCGCCGGCTCCGGAGCCTCGGCGATGCTCGAGCTGAAGGCGCCGGCGATGCGCACGCACGACTACACGACGCTGTTCAAGCTCGACCACATGCTCAAGGACGTGCGCCTGTGCCTCGAGGAGGGACAGGCCGCCGGCGCGCCGTTCCAATTCGCCGCGCTCACCCGGGAGATCCTCACCGCCGCGAGCGGACGCGGCCTCGGCGACGCCGACTTCGCGGCGATGATCGAGGTGCTCGAGGCAGCCGCGGACACGAGGCTTAAATAACCGCCCGCAATCGGTGCGAGCCCGCACTGCTCAGGGCCCCCAACGCCACGGTGTCCTCGGACTGCGCCCGGAGAGGAGAGGGAAACCGGAACTCATGTCGCGAGGCTTGGGCCATGACTATTTGGTGAGCAGTGGGCCGTCGAGCGTTACACCGATCGCGGGCGGCTGACCAGAAGCACCTCCTTCACTGCCTGGCTCATCTGGTCTGCGAGA
>DATKFF010000562.1:0-2415 GCA_035511595.1 Solirubrobacteraceae bacterium
GCATCGGCCTCGGCTTTAGCGCGCAAATAGACGGCGACGACGTCGTCGCCGTCGGGTGGGTTCTCGACACCGATTCCGCTCAGCATCACGTAATGGGACGTGTTGCTGGTCGTCGCATCGAGCAGCTTGATCGCACCGTCACGATCCATCGTAAGTTTTCGCGCCGCCCCGCTACCTGGTCCCGCGCCGGCTGCGAAGACAACTGCGTCACTTCCGCCAACAGCCGTCGCGATTTGGCCGACGGTCGCGTGCTCGAGATCACATACCTCCGGCACTATTCCCACTCCACGCAAGTCTTCAGCGTGGCTTGGGTTGCGAATCAGTCCGATGACATCGTCGCCGCGATCGACGAGCAGGCGCGCGAGTCGGATCGCGACCTGCCCGTGCGCTCCCGCGATTGCAACTAGCACGGGAGGCCTGCCCGTTTCCGTCGTCCTCTGATCGATGCTTCGGCAGCGCTCACGCTCATGGGCCGGCCAGGAAGGAGTCAACGTCGGCGGCGAACTCGGCGTGGTGTTGGAACAGGAAGCCGTGCGCGGAATCCGGGTAGATCTTCAGACGCGCCCCGGGGATGAGGCCAGCCAGCAGATAGGAGTAGCGCGGGAGGATCATGGGGTCGCTGTCTCCCTGGGCGACGAACACGGGTTTGTCGATTGCCGAGACTCGCTCGAGGAGGGAGTGGTTTGGCTGCCCCCAGGTGCATACCGCGTCGTACTGCGCAAGCCGGGTCTGCCAGTCGGTCGGCGCGTCGCGGTCGACAGTGCGCGCCCCGAAGATCCGGCCGAGGACCTCTTGTCCAGCTGCACGGCTCGCCTCAGTGCGGGTGAAGAAGACGCTCAGGTAATCCTCAGGCGGCGTCTCCGGCTTGCCCACGGCGGCGATGACCTCCGGCGCCCATCCGTGCATTCCGCTCGCGCCCTCTGGAGCCGAAGAGGCGAGCACCACCTTGCGCACGGTCGAAGGACGAACCAGGGCGATCTCCTGGGCCACGAAGCTGCCGATCGAGAACCCGAGCAGATCGACCTCTCCGACTTCCAGCGCATCGATGAAGTCGATGGCGTCGAGCCCCATCTGCGCGATCGTGTTCGGCGTCGTCCCACTTGACGCTGCGACCCCCCGATTATCGAACGTGATCACCCGATGGCCGGGCGCGAGCGCGTCGATGAGCGCTGGATCCCAGTTGTCAAGGTTGCCGCGAAAGTGCTGCAACAGCACGAGCGGCGTCGCATCAGACGCGCCTGTGGCGCGGTAGGCGTAGCTGACGCCGTTTGACGCAGCGAGCATCCGGTTCTGAGCGTCGAGGTAGTTCGTGGCCAGCCTGGTCTCGGACACGTGTTCTCCTTTGCATTCGTCAGCTGCCAGCCATTGGGAGTTTCCTCCCGCGACCGCGCGACCCCGAATGTTCATCGGCATGTCGATGCCGGTGGGGCGGCGGCCGCTTGGACCACGTTTTGATCGGCCATCCAGGAAGCCGCGAGCGTCGTCCAGATCGCGGCGTCGCCGCCGTCCTGCGCCAGACCGAGGCTATGGGGGCCGTGGGCGAAGACATGGACCGTGTGGGGAACGCCATTGGCGGCGAGAGACCTGGCCAGGCGATAGGTGTGCTCGGGCGGGACGTAGGCGTCCTCGGCCGTGTGCCACATGAAGAACGGCGGTGAGGAGCCGGTCACCAGGGCGTCTAGCGAGGTCGAGCGGCGAAGCTCGGGCGTGGCGTCCTCGCCCAACAGGATCAGGCGCGCCGGTCGGTAGGTCTCGGTCTCCATCGACGTGATCGCGTAGCCGAGCACCGCGAAATCAACCCTTTCTCCCAGATCAGCGCCGGGGGCGAGCGCGGCGAGCCCGGCGAGGTGTCCGCCGGCCGAGAACCCGATCAGCCCGATCCGCTCGGCACCGCCATCTCTCAAGCGCCGAATCTCAGCCTGCAAAGCGTGCAGCGGTTCGGGATGGCGCACCTGTAGCGGGTAGCGAAATACGCTAGCCCGGATGCCCAGCCCGTCCAGCCAGCCGGCGATCGGCTCGCCCTCGTGGGCGACGTGTTGGGCGTAGCCGCCGCCGGGGAGGACGATCAGGTGTATCCCGGTCAAAGGTTGCAAGCTGCTTCGCCGGAACGGTGGCCGCACCGGGTCATCGCGTGATCTCTCCGACCTGGTCCGGCGACTCCGCCGCTCCGACACGCCGATACCCGCCGCTGACCCAGTCGACGATGAGGCGGCCGTATGCCTCCGCGGCCTGCTCCCACGCGAAGTGACCAGCATCAAGGCCATGGATCTCGCTATTTGGGAGAAGCTCATTGAGGTACTCGTTGTTCGACCACGGAACCAGATCGTCGTCGCGCCCCGCCACGACTTGGGTAGGGGTGCTGACCGTCGGCAACAGGTCGCGCAACACAGGATTCTGCTCCGGGTAGCGCCGAAC
>DATKFF010000563.1:0-3880 GCA_035511595.1 Solirubrobacteraceae bacterium
TGCTGCGCCTGCGGCGCGTCCTCTCAGTGTTGGCGACGTTCCTCGGTGCGCTGCTCGGAGCTCTGCTGGCGCTCGAAGTCTCGGTCGCGGCGGCGCTCGGCCTCGCTCTCGCGCTGTCGGCGACGACAGCCCTCGTCGCACACGCGCTCTCGTCGCGTCGCGGGAACTGGGCAGACCCTTGACCGCGCCGCCCGGGTAGCAACGGGTCCGGCCGTACCGGCCCATCTAGGGAGATCCCTCGGATTGGAGCAGCTGGCGGCCGTGCAGCCGGAAGAGGACGAGGAAGCTCGGTCCGACGAGCAGGAACGCGGCGATGGAGACCGCGATGAGAGCGACGAGCGAACCGTGAGGGGCCGATCCGTTGGCGAGCGTGAGGCCAGTGCCGGGGAGCAGCGTGGGGTTCTGCGCCACCCCCCAGCCCCAGACGATCGCGGCGACGCCAAGCGCGGCGAGCGGGCGCAGCCCGCGCGAGCGGCCGAGCCCGATCAGGACAAGGACGACGGCCCCGCACACGGCCGCGAGCAGCACGAGCGGCAGAGCTCGGCCCGTGAGATGCCGGTAGAGGGTGTGGTTTGAGTGGTGCAGCTCCGCAAGAGCGGCCAGCGAGAGCGCGCCTGCGACTACGCTCGCGAGTGCTGCGCGACGACGAAAGTAACCCTCGTGCCGGTGCTCGTCGCGGCGGACCGTCTCGACGACGAGGTACACCGCCGCCAGATAGGCGCAGACTGCAACGAACAGCGCGCCTATCACCAGCGACGTCGGGTTCGTCCACGCCCCCAGGCTCGTGTGCTGCGCGTGCAGCGGTACGCGACCGGTGGCGACGGCGCCTACGACGGTGCCCATGAAGAACGGTGTGAGCAGCGAGGAGAAGGCGAACGTCGCCCCAAGGAGGAGTTCGGACGGCAGGCCCTCCACCTCCTTGCGGAATGCGAAGCCTGCGCCGCGCAGCACCACTCCGAACACGGCCAGCCACAAAGGCAGTGCCAGCGTGGTCATCACGTCGGCAAAGGCGGTGGGGAAGGCCGTCCAGAAGATCACCAACGCGAACACGAGCCACACGTGGTTCGCCTCCCAGACCGGGGTGATCGCCTCGTCGATGAGACGCCTCGGCGCGCGGCCTCGCTCGTCGCCTCCGGCGAGCAGGTCCCACAGGCCGCCGCCGAAGTCCGCTCCACCGAGGACCGCGTACAGCGTGAGCACTGCAAACAGGATCGCGGCGACGATTTCAGCCGTCATGCGGCCCCTCCCGGCGCCGGAGCCTCGGGCGGACCGTAAGGCACGGAGGTCGCTCCTTCCTCCCCCCGGCGCCAGCGGCGGGCGAGCAGACGCAGGATGAGCACGGTGGCCACCCCGAGGATGGCGTAGATCACCATCACAGCCGAGAGGCTCCCGATCACGCCCCGGTTCGTGGTCGCAGCTTCGACGGTCCGCATCAGCCTGTAAACGACCCATGGCTGGCGCCCGACCTCCGTGACGATCCAGCCGCACTCCATCGCCACCAGGGCAGCCGGCCCGCTTGCGAGCGCAAGCCACCAGAACCAGCGCTGCGCTGGCAGCGCACGCTTTCTGCGCCACTGCACGAGCGCCCAGATCCCGGCGAGCAGCAGCAGGAACGCGAGACCGACCATCGCGTTGAAGGCGAGGTGAATGAGCGTCGGCGCGGGCGGCCGTTCAGACGCAGGAACGGAGTCGAATCCGGTTATCTTCGTGTGCGGGCTGAAGCCGACCAGCAGCGAGTCGAGGTCGGGGATTTCCAGGCCGAAGTACACGTGTCCTCCCGAGTACACGCCACCGAGATACCCGGGCACGTTCCGCGAGGTGTGGGTCACGTACTCCATCGCGGCGAACTTGACGGGCTGATGATCTGCGATCGCGCGGGCCGCGGTGTCTCCAACGAAGATCTGGAACGGGGTGACCGCGGCGGCGAGGACGAACGGAATCGCGAAGCCGAGGCGGTGGTAGCGGTCACTGCGCCCCCGCAGGAACCCGGCGGCGTAGATCGATGCGACGCCGAAACCCGCGACCATGTAGGCCGCCAGCACCATATGGGGCATCTCATAGATCGCTGCGCGGTTGAAGAAGACAGCGATCGGTTCGACCGCGACGACGCGTCCTGCACGAAGCGTGAACCCTCCAGGCTGATTCATCCATGAGTTGGCTGCCATCACCGAGATGGCACCGAAGATCCCGCTCAGCGCCACCGGAATGCCTGACCAGAAGTGCGCCCACCCGCGTAGGCGCCCCCACCCGTATAGATAGATCGCGGTGAAGATCGCCTCCAGGAAGAAGAAGATCCCCTCGACGCTGAACGGGAAGCCGATCGCCGCGCCGTAGGTGCGCATCAGCCCTGGCCACAGCAGCCCCATCTCGAACGACAGCACGGTGCCCGTGACGGCGCCCACCGCCACGAGCACGCCCATTGCCTGAGACCACCGGCGCGCGAGTGTCATTGCCACCTCGTCCGAGCGCCTCAGCCCGATGTACTCCGCGATCAGGACGATCGTCGGAAGCGCGATCCCGAAGCACGCGAGGATGATGTGAAAACCCAACGTCGTGGCCATCTGAGCGCGCGCCGGCACGACCTGCCGTGCGGCGGCCGGCACCCAGAGTGCGTGGGAGGCGGCTGTCATCGCGGTCGCGCTTCCACCGGTCAGGCTCCAATCGCTGCCCGGCGCCGCGAAGGCGACTCCGGCGAGTACTGGCCGCGAGGCATGGGGGCGCGCGGAGCCTGCGAGAAGGACACCGCGCTCAGCGGCCGAGCGACCTGCTCGAGCTCCTTGTTCTCGGCCGGGACTCCGAGGAGCAGCTCGACCACGCCGCCGATGATCATCAGGGCGCCGCCGAGGGCGTACCCGGCGAACACAAGGGACGGATCGTGGCCGGAGCCGATGAGCGCACCGAACAGCAGCGGGCCGATTGCGCCGAACACCTGCGCGATCGCGAAGAAGACAGCGATGGCCTCGGCTCGGATCTCCACCGGGAATGTCTCCGAGACGGTGAGATATGCCGAGCTCGCGCCTGCCGAGGCGAAGAAGAAGATCGCGCACCAAGCGATCGTCTGGGTCGCGGCAGTCAGGACGCCCTGGTCGAACAGATACCCGCTGATGATGAGTAACGTGCCGGAGAGCAGGTAGGTGCCCGCGATCATCGGCCGCCGCCCGATGGTGTCATACAGCCGGCCGAGCACGAGCGGGCCGGCCAGGTTTCCCGCCGCGAACGCGATCAGGTAGAGCGGCGCCTCCGTCGCGCTGACGCCGTAGAACTTCGTCAGGACAAGGACGTAGGTGAAGAAGATCGCGTTGTAGAGAAACGATTGCGTGATCATCAGCGTGGCCCCCAGCACGGCGCGACGCCAGTAGCTTGTGAACGCGAGCCTCAGCACCGTGTCGTAGCCGGTGAACTTGGCCGGACGGAGTTCGATCGCTTCGCTCTCGTCGACCGGGGCGAGCGGCCGGCCGCTTTGCTCGCTCACCTCCGCTTCGATCGCGGCCGTTCCCGCCTCTGCCTCTGCCTTGTAACCGTGGAGGAGCAGCCAACGCGGGCTCTCCGGCAGGCTGCGGCGCACGTAGATGACGACGACGGCGAGCGCCGGACCGACCAGAAAGGCGAGCCGCCATCCGAGAACCGGGCCGATCCAGTTCAGGAAGGCAAGCGAGACGAGCGTGCCGAGGATCGACCCTGCCCAGTACGTGCCGTTGACAGCGATGTCGACCCGCCCTCGATCGCGTGCCGGGATCATCTCGTCGATCGCTGAGTTGATCGCGGCATACTCGCCGCCGATACCGGTGCCCGCGATGAACCTGGTCGCATACAGAAACAGCACCCAGCCGGTTCCGGACCCCGACGTGGCCGCGGTCAGCCCGCTCCCGATCAGGTACAC
>DATKFF010000564.1:0-2232 GCA_035511595.1 Solirubrobacteraceae bacterium
CAGGGGATCCCGGTCGACGCGCGGATCGCGCGGGGCCGGACCTACCGCGACGCGCTGCGCCGGCTGCTCGAGCAGGAGTCCTTCGACCGGATCATCGTCTCGGCGACCGAGAGCCGCAGTACCGGGCTCAGCGCCGAGGACCTCGAGTGGCTGCTCGAGAAGGTGCCCGCAGAGGTGCTGATCCTCCGTCCGGCGCCCGACGACACTCGCCGGATCTCAGCAGCGGGGCTCACGGGGCACTTCTAGGCCCAGTGGGAGGCCCCGCTCGCGACCGGCGGACGATCGTGCTGCTCGTGCAGGTAGCCGAGGTTGTCCTCAAGCCGATATCGCGACACAGAAGCCAGGGGCTCCCGCGCGATCCCGACCTGAGGCTTTGGCCTCGGCACGACGATGTCGAGCAGCAGGCCACCGAGTGTCACGCCGATCGCGAGCGGGTTGATCACGACGTTCCTCCTTTCGACTTTCCTGGATCGCTCGCCACTGCCAAAAGGATGCGCCGCGACGACACAGAGCGCTTCGGCCACATGGCCAGAATCCCCCGCAGGTGCTTTGGCCAGGCGAAGGAGGGTCCGCTGCTAAGTGCTAGCTGCGCGACGCCGCGCCTGTACAGGCCGCCGAGCTGCGCGGCTCCGTCGCGTCGTGGCCGAACCTGACCGTGAGCTGGCGGTCCGCCGGCTGGTGCGCCGCCTGCGGGCGGTGGCGCGCTGGGCGGCCGGCACCTCGGCGCGCACCACGTCCTTCACCAGGCGGACGAGCTCGGCGTCGAGGAACTTCGCCATCCGCTCCTCGTCGCGGCCGATCGTCTTCGCCAGCTGCGCGGTCTCCCGGTCACCGACCGCCTCGGCGAACGTCTGGATCCGTGTGTAGATCGCGATCTCGACGTGCTCCTCACGCAGCTCCTCCTGCGCGTTGCGCAAGTGGGTCTCCGGCTGGTTGGTGAGCGCCGCGCGCGCGGCGCCGGCCTGGCCCTTGACGGCTGCGACCGCCTTGCCGGCCGCTGCGCCGACGGCCGTCGGCACGCCCGGGACCGCCGGGCCGGCGGCGGGCGTGCCGCCGAGCTGCTTGATCCGTGCCGCGACCTGGCGCTTGTGGGCCTTGGTCTCGGTCAGGTGCTGGCGCAGGCGCTTCTTGTAGGACTGCTTGTCCGTGAGCGCGATGTGCGCGGCCAGGTCGGTCTCGAGCTCCGCCTCCTTGGCGTAAGCCTCGTTGAGCCACTGGACCAGTTTCGAGTCACGTTCGTTCAGCTGCTTTGACTGAGGCATCGGTGGGTCTCCTCCGTTAGTTCAGCCCGCCGCCGTTTGCGCTCCGCAGTTGGCGCGCGACCGCGGTCAGGATTGTCTGGCGGCTTCGGTTGGTGCTCTCGTACAGTTGCACCGCGGCGAGCTCCGCGGGGCTTGCGACGGCGAGCCGCGCGATCACGTCCTTTGCGTTCAACTGGTCGTAACCGCTCCAGGGCTCGTGCACGTGAAGCTCGGCGCCGGCGCCTCTCTCGGCGCCCGGTTCGGCGAACTCCTCGACGAGGACCGGCTCTTCGGACACGTGCGCAGCGTCCGGCTCCCTCGCGGCCCGCGTCTCGGGGGCCGGGGGTGGTGACACCGGAGCCGCCGTTGGGCGCGACTCAGCTCGACGCCGGTCCGCCACCGGCGGCGACGGCGGCGTCAGGCTGTACGGGTCCTTGCCCTGGACAGAACGGCGGCTTACCGCCACGTCGATCAGCTTCCCGGCGGCGCCGCCCGCGACCGCGACGGCCTCGGCCGCCGCGCGCACCCACAGACGTGTCGCACCGAGGCCGATTCGCAGGGGCAGCGTGATCAGCTCGCCGAGCATCGCGGTCCTTCTACCCGGCGGACCGAAAACAAACCGGCCTCGCGTACCGTTTCGCGGCGGTGCGAGGAGGGGACGCTGTGCACATCCCGATCGCATATCGTTGGCGGCGCCAGAGGAGGAGGAGGCACGGTCGTGGACCTGGATCCAATCGCGATCATCAAAGGTGGCTTGAAGCTCGTCGAACGCGCGGGGGACGAGGCCTACTTCGCGGCGCTGTGCGTGCGCAGCGGCGTCGTCGGGCTCGATCCGCCGTGCAGGGTCGGGAAGATGCTGCTCGAGTTCGAGCGCTACGGGCTGCTGGCCGGCGCGATCGCGGTGGGAGCGGTTCGTAACGGGGACCGCGCGGCGGTGATCGACGAGCGGGGCGTGCTCACATATAAGGAGCTGCACGAGCGTTCAAACGCG
>DATKFF010000565.1:0-10596 GCA_035511595.1 Solirubrobacteraceae bacterium
CAGCGCCTCCTCGAACGTCATCCCGGTGCGCGCCATCTCGGTGAGGATGAAGTTGGTGGTCCCGTTGACGATTCCGTGGACGCGGTCGATCCGCGCCCCCGCAAGTGACTCCTGGAGCACCCGGATGACCGGCACGACGCCGGCGACGGCCCCCTCGAACCGCAGCTGCACGCCGCCGTCGCGGGCGGCGTCCCACAGCTCCTCGCCGTGCTGTGAGAGCAGCTGCTTGTTGGCGGTGACCACGTGACGGCCGGACGCGATCGCGCGCAGCACGTAGTCGCGCGCCGGCTCGATCCCGCCCATCAGCTCGACGATCAGGTCCGAGCGCTCCAGCAGCTCGTCGAACGATCCGCTGCGGGTGGTCACGATTCCGGACAGCTCGGGGCGGTAGCCGGTCATCAGCTCGATCCGGTGGGCGTGCTGGGGCAAGAGCCGCGCGAACGCCGAGCCGACCGTCCCGTGGCCGAGCAGCCCGACGCGGAATGAGCGATCGGTTCCGGTCACGCGGAGCGATCAGTCGAGGTCACGCGCGGCGAGGTCGTGATAGGTCTCGCGCCGGACGACCGCCCGCGCGGTCCCATCGCGGCAGAAGATCACCGGTGGGCGGGGGACGCTGTTGTAGTTGTTGGCAAGCGCGTAGCCGTAGGCGCCGGTGACCGGGGTCGCGATGACGTCGCCCGCTACGGGATCGGGGAGCGCAACGTCCCGAACGAGCACGTCGCCCGATTCGCAATGCTTGCCGACCAGCTGGCATCGCTCCGTGCCGCGGGCCAGCGGACGGTCGGCCACCACGGCCTCATACGGCGCGCCGTACAGCATCGGGCGGAGGTTGTCGGACATCCCGCCGTCGACCGCGACCCACGTCGAGACGTTGCGCTTCACCGTCTGGACCGTGTACAGGGTGACCGCCGAGTTGGCCACCAGCGCGCGTCCGGGCTCGAGCAGGATCCGCTTGTCCGGCCCCAGCCACCGGTGGGCCGCGTCGATCACCGCCTGCACGTAGTCGGCGATGCTCGGCGGATCCTGCGCGGCGATGTACGCGACGCCGAGCCCGCCGCCGATGTTGTAGAGCGGGAACTCGCCGAGGCCCGCGATCGCCTGAACCGCCGCCCGGAACGGCTCGAGCTCGAGCAGCTGCGACCCGATGTGGAAGTGCAGCCCGGAGAGCTTCAGCCGCGGGCTGTCCGCCAGCCGCGCGATCGCGCCCCGCGCCTGTTCCATCGAGAAGCCAAACTTGGAGTCGGCCTGGCCGGTCGAGATCGCCTCGTGGGTGTCCCCGGAGACATCCGGGGTGACGCGGATCAGCACCTCCTGCCTGCGCCCGAGCTCTGCCGCGACGAGCTCGAGCCGCTCGAGGTCGTCGAACGAGTCGAGCACGATGTGGCCGACGCCCGCCGTGATCGCCTCGCGCAGCTCGTCCAGCGACTTGGCGTTGCCGTGCAGGTACACGCGCGCTGGGTCAAATCCCGCCTTGAGCGCCAGCTGCAGCTCGCCCCCGGAGGCGACGTCACAGGCGAGCCCCTCCTCGGCGAGCACCCGGTACACGGCGGTACACGGAAACGCCTTCGAAGCGAACAGGACGTCGTAGTCGGAGTGGCGCGCGGCGACCGCGTCGACGAACGTCCGCGCCCGCGCCCGCAGGTCGTCCTCGGCCACGACATACGCCGGCGAACCGAACCGCGCCACCAGCTCGAGGGCGTCGCAGCCGCCGATCTCCAGACGTCCGCGCTCGTTGACGCGTGTCCCGGTGGGGAACACGCGGAGCAGATCGGAGGCGGTCGCCGTCATTTGCGGCGATCATGCCATGTCGATGCGCCGACGCATGCGGACCGTAACCCCCGTCCTGCCGACCGAGATCGGCACGCGGGACGGGCTCTCGTACTCGCTGTGGGTCCCGGACGCGAGCGCGCCGCCGCCCGGCGGCGTGGTGATCCTCCACGGCGCCGGGTCGTGCAAGGAGAACCACCACGACTTCGCGCGCGCCGCGCTTGCCGCCGGACTGGCGGCACTCGCCTTCGACCAACGCGGGCACGGGGCGAGCGAGGGCTCGATGGACGGCCGGGTGCTGGAGGACGTGGCGGCGATGGCGGCCGTGCTACGTGCCGCGATCGGCGGCCCGGACGCCGCGATCGCGCTGCGCGGATCGAGCATGGGCGGTTATCTGGCGATCCTCGCCGCCCCGCTGGTGAGCGCTCGCGGCGTGGTCGCGATCTGCCCGGCCAGCGCCGAAGGTCTGCGCCGAGGGCTGGCGTCGCGCGCGTTCGCCTTCAAGGCCGACGCGGGCGCACTCGATCGCTTCCTCTCGGCGCACGAGCTCGACGACGCGGCGTCGCTGGACACCCCCGTGCTGCTACTCCACGCCGAGGGCGACGAGCAGGTACCGGTCGGGCACTCGCGTGAGCTCGCCGCGCGGCTGGTCTCGCCCGACAGCCGGCTGATCACGGTGCCGGGCGGCCACCACCGTTCGGTCCAGCACGATCCCGAGCTCCGGGCGGTCAGCCTCCGGTGGATCGCACGCGTGCTTGGTGCGCGCGCCGGGACCGGCGCCTACTGACCGCCGCCGAGCGCGTTGCCGACCGTCGTCACGGTTCCGGCCGCAGTGCTCGCGGTCCCGGACACGGCACCGCCGGCGGCGTTCCCTGCGCTCGAGACCGCGCCGCCCGCCTGCGGACTGGTGCCGCTGACCGTCCCGGCGACCTTCGAAGCGACGCCACCGGCCGCGGCGCCGACCGCCGAGCCGGCGCTCGACACACCATTCGCGACGGCCTGCGTCGCGGAGTTGCCGGTGCCTGTCACCGTGCCCACCGGCCCGGAGGCCGTGCATGCGGCGCCGCTGCAGCCGCCGCCCGAGGAGGCCGTCGCGCCGTTGCGCGCGGTGTTCAGCGGGGTCGTGGCGCCGCCCGGCGTCGAAGCCGACGGCCCGGCCGGGGCGGCACCGCCGGTGCGCTTATGGGTGGCGGCGGCGTGACCACGACCCCGGGCCGCGGTTCGACCCACGAGCGAGACCGTCCTCGCCGCCGGAATGGCGAGCGCCGTCAGCCGCCGGGAATCACGTGAGCTCGCGCCCGCGGCGGGCGCCGACACCGACACGGCGGCGGTGGCGGGCTGGGTCGCGACCTGCGGCCAGCCGCGAAAAGCGACGATCGCGCTCGCGAGCACGAACAGCATCGCGGCCCCCGCGAGCAGCGACCCTGAGGTGCCAAAGCCTGCCAGGTATGCGCGAGTCGCACGCACCTTTGGTTCGTATCGGCAGCTGACGGACATCGCTTTAGGGCGGTTCCTCTTAAAAGAAGTTTCAGTACGTCTGCCAACATTGTTGCTCTAAATGGCTCGCAATACCTCATTTGGCAAAGACACCGGGCTCCAGGCCCGGATGGTGCTGACCCTGTTCCTGCTCGGACTCGTCTACGCGGTGCTGGTCGGCGCGCTGATCGCCGCCGGCGCCGGCGCGGTCACGATCGCGATCATCGCCGCCGGGCTGTTCGCGGTCCAGCTGTTCACGTCGGACAAGATCGCCCTGCTCTCGATGGGCGCGCGCGAGGTGAGCCCACAGGACGCGCCCCAGCTACACGCGATGGTCGAGCGTTTGTGCATTCAGGCGAACATCCCCAAGCCTCGGGTCGCGATCGCGCAGACGGCGATGCCCAACGCATTCGCGGTGGGCCGCTCTCCCAAGACGGCGACCGTGTGCGCCACCACCGGGATACTCCAGCTGCTCGAGCCGGCCGAGCTCGAGGCGGTCCTCGGGCACGAGCTCACGCACGTCCAGAATCGCGACGTCGTCGTGATGACGATCGCGAGCTTCTTCGCCTCGATCGCCGCATTCATCACCCAGTTCGGGTTCTTCTTCGGCGGCGGCTTCGGCGGCGGGCGCAACAACCAGAACAACCAGGGCGGCAACGCGTTCATCTTCGTGATCCTGATCTCGGCGGCCGTGTACGTGATCTCGTTCCTGCTCCTGCAGGCGCTCTCGCGCTACCGGGAGTTCGCCGCCGACCGCGGGTCGGCGATCCTCACCGGCCGGCCGAGCGCGCTGATCAGCGCGCTGCTGAAGATCAGCGGCACGATGCAGCGGATCCCCGACCGGGACCTGCGCGCCTCGTCGGGTGAGCTGGCCGCGTTCTACATCTTCCCGCCCAAGGCCAAGCAGTCGCTCTCGAACGTGTTCTCGACGCACCCGCCGCTCGAAAAGCGGATCGCCGCACTGCAGCGGCTCGAGGCCCAGCTGCAGGGCACCGCGTAGGCGGCCTGCAGACGCCGTAGCATCCGCCCGATGGGGTTCCTCGACGTCGTCCTTGGCAAACGGAAGCTGGCCGGGCCCGCCCCCGACCGCCTGTTTGCGATCAGCACCGCGTACGTGAAGTTCGAGACCGAGCTGTCGATCAGCTCGCGCGGCGCCGCCGCGATCGTCTTCCAGCCGCTCTCCACCGCCGACTTCCAGTCGATCGTGAAGGACACCGAGCAGGTGGTCCGGGGCATGTCGGCGGACAGCGGCGTCTCGGTCGACGCGTCCGACGACACCTACGGGTTTCGCTGGCTGGTCCTCCGCGGCAAGGAGTTCGAGGACCTGGTCGTGGGGATCAACGCCGTCAGCGGCTCGCTCGAAGCGGGCGGCTACGGCGAGCGGGTGTTATGCGCGGTGTTCGCGTTCGAGGACGAGCAGAAGCGCCCGCTGTACTGGATCTACAACTACAAGCGCGGCGCGTTCTATCCATTCGTCCCCGCGTCCGGCCCGCAGCAGCGAGACAACGAGCGCGAGCTGGTGCTGAAAGCCCAGGTTGGCGCCGAGCTCCCGGTCGAGCAGGAGCTCGAGCGCTGGTTCCCGCTGTGGGGGATCCCGATCTGAGCGCCGAGCCGGACGACGAGCCACGCCGCGGGCTGGTGATCTTCCCGGTGCAGCCACCCGGCGCGGCGCGGCGCAGCGGTTGGGCGGGCGACTGGCGCCTCGTGATCGCCGCGCTCCTGATCGCGGCGCTCGTGATCGCCGTCGCGCTGCTCGTCCGCTGAGCGCTAGCCCGGGATCAGGCCCTCGCCGGTGAACTCGGCGCGGGCCTCCTCGAGCGAGATGTCCGGCGGCGGGAGGATCCGCTCCGACGGAGCCAGCTCGTCATCGGGCACCGGTCGGCCGTTGGTGCGGACGAACTCCAGGAGCCGCCCGAAGTCGTCGTGGAACTGCTGCTCGTCTCCGCCCGCGCACGACGTCACCGCCTCGTTGTCCAGCTTTTCGAGGGTGTCCTCGTCGCCCTCGGGCAGCTCGTACTGGCCCTCGGTCGCGATGCGGACGATCACGGCGCGTCCCCCTGCGCCGGCTGGGACTGCGACGAGGACCCCGCGCCGAGCTCGCCGGCCGTGGCGGGACCGCTGCCGATCTCGGCCTTCATCTTCTCCAGCTCGGCGTCCACCTCGGAGGTGCTCGACAGCTGCTTGAGCTGGCGGTCGATGTCGTCCTCGCCGGGACCGAGCGTGGTCAGGTCGTCGAACGTGCCCGCGGCCTCGAGCTCCTGGACCGCGTCGGCGCGCGCCTTCATGTTCTCGGTCTTGTCGAGCGCTCGCTGCATCGCCAGGCCGACGTCGGCCATCTCCTCGCCAACCCCGGTCGCCGCCTCGGAGATCCGGACCTGCGCCTCGGCCGCCGAGTACTGGGCCTTGATGACCTCCTTCTTGGAGCGGAACTGCTCGATCTTCGTCCGCAGCTTCTTCTCGGACTCGGTCATCTGCTCCTGCTGCTGCTCCAGCTGGCCGATCTGGGAGTCGAGTGACTGCAGCTCGGTCTGTGCGACGTTCTTGCGCTCGAGCGCGGTCCGCGCCAGGTCCTCCTGGCCCGCGGCGAGCGCCTGGCGCGCCTGAGTGTCGAGCTTTACGACCTGATCCTTGATGCTCTGTTCCTGGAGCTGGAGCCGCTTCTTCGACGTGACGACGTCGGCGATCCCCTTCTTGACGTTCTGGAGCAGCTCGATCTGCTTCTGGTAGCTGTACTCGAGCGTCTCGCCGGGATCCTCGGCGCGGTCGAGCATCTTTGAAATCTTGGCTTTGACGATTGTGGACATGCGCCCGGAAAGGCCCGGCATCGCATCCTCCTTGGCGGGTTAGTGACGAGCAGTTGAAGCGTAGCGGGGCGTAAGCCCCGGATCGCCCTGGATCGCCGAGATCGTCCGCCGACCGCCGGCCCGGGCTAGTAGCCCACGGGGTGGCGGGCGAGGAACCCGGCGCTGCTGGTCACGAGCGGACGCCACCGAGGCCCGCTGCCGGCGGGTGGGTTGGGGTCCTGCTCGGCGGAGGTGTCAAACCGGATTCCGGCGATCTCGATGAACGCGTGACCGGGGTTGGTGTAGATCGTCATCCACGCCCCGCGACCCGCCTTGCCCCAGCTCATCATCTCGCCGGAGTCCATCGAGGTCGTGATCAGCCCGGCGGCGTGCAGGACGTAGGACACGGTCCCCGAGCAGTCGTAGCACGAGTCATTCCAGTGGCCGTGGCCCCCGGCGTAGCAGTAGGGCTTGCGGCGGATCTGATCCCCGGCCCAGATCGCGCGTTGGACTTGGAGCGGGGCGTATGACGGCGCGTACGCAAGCCCGTGGATGATCTTCGCCGTAAAGCCCTGGACCACCGGGTGCTGCGGGGTGTTCTGGGGGCCGGGCCCCGGAACGAAGCCGACACCGCCGGAGCTGGCGGAGGCCTGCGGCTTCGAGGGAGTCGACGCGCTGGCCGTCGAGGCGGTCGCGAGTCCGGATACGGCAAGGCCAACGACGATTAGTTTTGCTACCCGCAAGGTCTGGTCTCTCTTTCGCAGGCCTGCGGGGTTAGCTGTCGGGCTGGCGCTGAAAGAGCCGCGCCTCCCACGGATTCACCGTGAGATTCGCCCCGGGAACTGGGTCCCCCGCTCCGCGGATTTGGCAGCCCGCGGATTAGGCGTCGCGCAATATACAGGGAATTGGGGTCACCAACGCCATTCGACGCGAGCGACCCCGCTCCTGCCGATCCACCCTCCTGCCGCCACCTGCGGCAACCCTCGCTAAGGTCCGCGCGGCGATGCGACGGACCCGGCCGCTCTTGCTGCTCGCCGCCTGCGCGGTGCTGACGGCCTGCGGCGGGGAGACCACGCTGCTGCGCCGCTCCACCACGACCACGGTCTCGAGCGCCAAGACGGTCGTGCCGCAGATCGGGTTCCCGGCCCTCGCGACGAAGAACACGACGCGGGTGCCTGGGTCAAACCCGGTCGCCGATGCGGCCGCCGTTGCGCTGGCCGTCTACCCCTCAGCCGGGGCGGGAAGCCACCCGCCCGCAGTCGTGCTCGCCCCCACGGGCGACTGGGAGGCGGCGATCGCCTCCTCGGTCCTGATGGCCCCTCCGATCAAGGCGCCGCTCCTGCTCTCCGGCAGCTCGTCGCTGCCGTCGATCTCGGCCACGGCGTTGCACGCGCTGGCGCCGGGCGGGTCCGGCGCCGCCGGCGGGGCGCAGGTGATCAGGGTCGGGCCGGTGCCGAAGCTCAGCGGCGGCGTGCGTACCGCGTCGGTCTCCGCCACCGGGCCGTTCGCGCTCGCCGCGGCGATCGACAAGTTCGCCACCGCCGCCGCCGGGCGGGCGAGCCCCGACGTCGTGATCGCATCCGCCGACGCCCCGCAGTACGCGATGCCCGCGGCCGGCTGGGCGGCCGAAAGCGGCGATCCGGTGCTGTTCGTCTCGACCAGCGGAGTGCCGGCCGAAACCCGCCAGGCACTGCTCTCACACCAGAGCCCACACATCTACGTACTCGGGCCGGCCAGCGTGATCCCGAACAGCGTCGTCGCACAACTCGCCAAGCTCGGGACCGTCAAGCGGGTCGGCGCGTCCGACCCGGGCGCCAACTCGGTGGCCTTCACGATCTACAGGGATCCCCCGTGCCCGTTCGGCCAGCCGTGTGCGCACGTGCCCGGCAGCTTCGGTTGGGCGCTGCGCAGCCCGGGTCACGGCTACGTCCTCCTGAACGCGGCGCGCACGCTCGACGCCGCCGCCGCCGCGCCGCTGTCGGCCAGCGGTTCATACGGGCCCCAGCTGTTGCTCGACGACGCGGGGGCGCTGCCCCGCTCCGTGCTCAACTACTTCCTTGACTTCGCCACCCCCGGCTTCACCGCGGAGGGGCCAACCGCGGCGGTCTACAACCACGCCTGGATGATCGGCGACCAGCACGCGGTGTCGCTCTCCGTCCAGTCCGAGGTGGATACCCTCCTGGAGGCGGTGCCGCAGAAATGAGTGAAGCCGAGAATCCAGACCGCCTGCGTGAGGGCCGCGCGGTCACCGTCGACGACGTGCGCCAGCTGATGGGCGCCTCGACGCCGCACTTCGCGCTGCAGCTGCGCGAGCGGATCCGTGCCCTGATCCGCGCCCTGCCGCCGGATCATCCGGCGCGCGTCGCGGGCGAACGGGAAATCGAGCGGCTCGACAAGATCGCATTCGTCGGCGAAGTCCGCGGACACGACCCCGAGCCGGGGCTCGAGCCGCTCCCGAGCCTGGAATTCAAGTGAGCGCGACCCGATCGGTCTCGGTCATCGGCCTCGGCCGGGTGGGCCTCCCGCTGGCGCTGTCGTTCGCCGATCGCGGCCTCCGCGTGCTCGGCGTCGATCACGACCGCGCGCTGCTCGACTCGATCCGCTCGGGCAGGATGCCCTGGGGCGAAGCGGGCACCCAGGAGCTGCTCGATCGAGTCGCCGGCACCGGTCGGCTCGAGCTCGCCGAGCGCGCCGCCGACGCCGCCCAGACCGACGACATCGTGATCACGATCGGGACGCCCTCCTTCTCACATCTGGAGAGCGACCTGACGGGCGTCCGCGCCGCCGTCGACGACCTGCTGCCGCTGCTGCGCCCAGGCCACGCGCTGATCCTCCGCTCGACGATCGCCCCCGGGACGACCGAGTTCGTGGCCGGGTACCTCGAGAAGCGCCGCGGGCTGCGCGTCGGCGAGGAGGTGTTCGTGGCGCACGCCCCGGAGCGGATCGCGGCCGGCCGGTTCCTGGAGGAGATCTCGACGCTTCCGTGCATCATCGGCGGGGTCGGCGAGGCCTCGACCGAGCGCGCCGCCAGCACCTTCTCGGTGTTCGGAGCGCCGATCGTCAGGACGACGCCGGTGCAGGCGGAGCTCGCGAAGATCTGGACGAACATCCTGCGCTACGCGACGTTCGCGCTCCCGAACCTGCTGATGATGGACTGCGAGCGCTACGACGCCAACGTGTTCGAGGTGATCGACCTGATCAACCACGACTATCCGCGGGGCGGGATCGCGATGCCGGGGCTGACGGCGGGCTCGTGCCTGCGCAAGGACTTCGTCTTCTCCGAGGAGCGCTCCAACGCGCCCGGGATGCTGCTCGCCGTATCCCGCGTCAACGAGGCCGTGCCGCTGTTCCTGGTCGAGGGGATCAAGCGCCGGCTCGGCGAGCTCGCCTCACGCAAGGTCGCGGTGCTGGGGCTCACGTTCAAGCGCGACACCGACGACGAGCGTGACTCGCTGTCCCCCAAGCTGATCCGTTTGCTCGAGCGGGAGCTGGCAGACGTGGCCGTCTGCGACCCGCACGCCAGCACCCCGACGCAGCCGCTCGCCGACGCGGTCCGGGACGCCGAAGTGGTGATCGTCGCCACCAACCACTCGGCGTTCGAAGGGCCCGAGGCGCTCCGCGCGATCATCGCCGGCGCCTCCGAGGACTGCCTGGTGGTCGACCCGTGGAACTCGTTCGGCACGGCCCAGGTGTTCGCGTACGCCGCCGAGTCGGCCGAGATGCTGGGCACGCCGGCCACGCAGTGAGCCGGGTATTGGTGACCGGCGGCGCCGGGACGATCGGCGCCGCCGTCGTCGGGCGGCTACTCCAGGACGGGGACTGGACCGTGCGCGTCTCCGACCAGCGGCCGGTGCCCGAGTGGATGCGCCCGGACGTCGAGGTGCACGCCGCCGACCTGCGAGATCAGGCCGGCGCTCGGGAGGCTGCCGCGGACTGCTCGCACGTGATCCACCTGGCGGCGATCGTCGGCGGGATCGCAAATTTTCACCGTCTCCCCCACACGCTGCTGGAGGCCAACAACGCGCTCACCGGCGCGGTCGTCCGCGCGGCTCTCGA
Organism: Solirubrobacteraceae bacterium; assembly: GCA_035511595.1. Classification (GTDB taxonomy): domain Bacteria; phylum Actinomycetota; class Thermoleophilia; order Solirubrobacterales; family Solirubrobacteraceae; genus Palsa-465. The sequence continues at coordinate 10,083 of DATKFF010000565.1, forward strand.
CCACGACGTGGAGCGGCTCGTATACGTCTCCTCCTCGATGGTGTTCGAGCGGGCGACCGAGTTCCCGACGACCGAGACGCATCTGCTCGAGTGCCCGGCGCCGTGGTCCGCGTACGGGTTCTCGAAGCTGTCCGGCGAGGTGTATGCGCGCGCCGCGCACGACGAGCACGGCCTGCGCTACACGATCTGCCGCCCGTTCAACGCCTACGGCCCTGGCGAGCTGCCTGAGCCGGGCGAGCCGGGGATCGCGCACGCGGTCCCAGACCTGATCGCCAAGTCGCTGGCGCAGCAGCGCCCGCTTCAGATATTCGGCTCCGGCAACCAGACCCGCACGCTCACCCACGTCGGCGACATCGCCGACGGGATCGTCACAGCGATGAACTCGCCCGCCGGCGAGAACGAGGACTTCAACATCTCCGCCTTGCGTGAGTTGACCGTCGCCGAGATCGCGCGGCTGATCTGGGCGGCGTGCGGCAACGACCCGGACGAGCTGGAGTTCGAGCACGTGCCGAGC
>DATKFF010000566.1:0-2784 GCA_035511595.1 Solirubrobacteraceae bacterium
AGCGCCGGACGCGTCGGCCCGCGCCCGTGGATCCGTTTCCAGACCGGCGGTCGGAAGAGACGGCTTCGCCGACGTATGACCCCGCTGCGCGTTACGCGATCCGGGAAGGGATGGAGCTGGCGCTGATGAGCGCGATCCAGGAGCTGCCGGGTCGCCAGCGCGCCGTGCTGATCTTCCGTGACGTGCTTGGCTGGACCGCCCCTGAAGTCGCTGAGGTCCTGGCGTCCACGGTCGCGTCGGTCAACAGCGCGCTGCAGCGAGCACGCGCGACGATCGATCGCCATCTGCCCGAGACGACGGGGCAGGCGGCGGATCCGGCCGAGCGCGAGCTCGTCATGGGGTATGTGGCTGCGTTCGAGGACGCCGACATGGACGGGCTGGTGGCGCTGCTGCGCGAGGACGCGATGCTACGGATGCCGCCGCAATCGCTGGAAGGTGGTCTGCGGATCGCGCGCTTCTTCCTCGAGACAGTCGCCCACGGCGATCTGAGACGGATACGACACACGCCGACTTGGGCGAACGGCCGGCCCGCGGTGACGATCGAAGTGCGGGCCGACGACGGCACCTGGATCCCACACGGGATCAGCGTGCTCGAGATCGAGGAGGGTCAGATCGTCGGGATCGACGCGTTTCTTGACCCCACGCTGGTGCCGCGATTCGGGGTCCCGGCTGGACGCTAGGAGCCGCCGCGCACCGCCGTGCCGCCCGAAGTGCGCATAGCCACGACGACGAGGCCTCCAGCTCGCGCGCGTCGCCGGGCGTGAGCCGCGCACACCGCTTGCGTCGTTGGGTTGCTTTACGCCTGCGTCAATGCGTACTGGGGAGCCGGCGGCGCGGGGCTCAGCGAACAGGCAAAATGAGGGCGATCGTCGCCGCGCGCGTCGGTGGGCCCGATGTGCTCGAGCTGACAACGCTCCCGGATCCACCTCCGGGACACGCGCAAGTCGCGATCCAGGTCGCGTACGCCGGACTCAGATACGGCGCGTTTCCCTCTGCTCGCCGAATCCACTGCTCGACTATGAGAGCAAGGGCAGCACCGCGACGCGTAGCACACCCGCGGCTCGGCTCTCGTGCGCGCGGGAGGGTTAGCCCAGCGGGGACTTGTTCAAACTTACCGCGGCTCGGATGAGGGCCACGAACGCTTGATCATCGATTTCGTCGTCCTCGTGAAAGTCGATGGCACGCCGGGTGTTGCCGTCGAGGCTTGAGTTGAACAGCCCGGAAGGGTCCTCCAGCGAGGCCCCCTTGAAGAACGTGAGCTTCACAACGCTCTTGTAGGTCTCGCCGGTGCAGATCATGCCGTGGTCCGACCAGACCGGAACCCCGGGGTTCGTGGCCTTTCTCCACTTCCACTCCTCGACCACTTCGGGGTCGGCGCTCCTGATGAGAGTGCGTAGCCTCGAGAGCGTCGCGCCCCGCCAATCGCCCAGTTCCCCGATCCGTGCGTCAATCAGCTGGGAGGGAGACTCAACGGGCTCCGCGGAATCCTTAGCCACGTTGGACACGCTACTGAACCGTGCTCGCTACGGGTGCCCGAGATCAAGGAAACGATCGACTGCTGACGCTGCCCCTCGCTGCTGCGATCGGAGGGGCGGGTGTCCGCGGTTTACGATCGTTGCGTCATGGCTGTCGGTCCGTCTTTGGGGCGCGTGGGGTTGTCTGGTCGGCGCGCTGAGCGTGCGGTGCTGGATGGATTGCTTGACGGGGCGCGGGAGGGGCGCAGCGGCGTTTTGGTTGTGCGCGGTGAGGCGGGGATCGGGAAGACGGCGCTGTTGGAGTATGCGATCGCGTCGGCGTCGGATCTGAGGGTGCTCCGGGCCGTGGGGGTGGAGTCGGAGATGGAGCTGGCCTACGCCTCGCTGCATCAGCTGTTGGTGCCGATGCTTGACGGACTTGAGCGGCTTCTGCGTTCGCAGGGCGATGCGCTGGCGGTGGCGTTCGGCCTTTGCGAAGGTCCTGCGCCGGACCGCTTTCAAGTGGGTCTGGCTGTGCTTAGTTTGTTGTCTGAGGCAGCCGAGGAGCGTCCGGTGTTGTGCGTGATCGATGACGCGCAGTGGTTGGATCGGGCTTCGGCGCGGGCGTTGGCGTTCGTCGCGCGCCGGGTGTTGGCGGAGGGCGTGGTGATGTTGTTCGCGGCGCGCGAGCCGGGTGAGGAGTTCGCTGGGTTGCCGGAGCTATTGGTGGAGGGGCTCGGGGAGGCGGACGCGCGTGAGCTGCTTCGCGCGGCGGTCCGCGGGACACTGGACGAGCGGGTGGCAGGGCAGCTCGTCGAGGAGACAAGGGGGAACCCGCTGGCGTTGTTGGAGCTTCCTCGGGGGTTGTCGGCGGCCCGGCTGGCGGCGGGCTTCGGCCTGTTGGGCGCCGTGTCGCTGTCGGGTCGGATCGAGGAGAGCTACCGCGATCAATTGGAGGCGCTGCCGGTGGACACCCGGCGAATGTTGGTGGTCGCCGCGGCTGATCCGACCGGGGATCCCACGGTGTTGTGGCGCGCGGTGGAGGGCCTCGGGATCACCGCTACTGCGCTCGAGCCGGCGGAGTCGGCCGGGCTGCTCGAGGTCGGCGCGAGGGTGCGGTTTCGTCATCCGCTGGTGCGCTCGGCGGTGTACGGGGCAGCCTCGCTGAGGGAGAGGCGATCGATGCACCAGGCGTTGGCGGGGGCGACCGACGCGCGGACCGACCCGGATCGTCGTGCCTGGCATCTGGCCGAGGCGACGCCCGGCCCTAACGAGGATGTCGCCGCTGAGCTCGAGCGGGCCGCCGCCCGAGCCCAGGCGCGGGGCGGTC
>DATKFF010000567.1:0-2127 GCA_035511595.1 Solirubrobacteraceae bacterium
GCCCGAGCATCGCGACCGGCGAGACCTCGTACTTCCGCTACGCGGTGATCGTCGCGGTGCTGATGTTCCTGCTCGTGTGGGCGCACATCCGCACTCGCCCCGGGCGCGCCTGGGCGGCGATCCGCCAAAGCGAGGCGGCGGCCCTCGCGGGCGGAATCAACACCACGCTGTACAAGCTATGGGCGTTCGCGCTGGCGTCGTTCGTGACCGGTGTGGCCGGCGGCTTGCTCGCGGGCGGGCTCCACTATCTGTACTCGATCGACTTCCAGACCCAGGATTCGATCACGCTGTTCGCGGTGGTCCTGATGGGCGGCGCGTACAGCCTGTGGGGCGCGGTCCTCGCGGGGATCCTGCTCCAGTTCTTCCCGGCTCTGTTCACCAACTGGGGTATCTCGCCGGACTGGCTGACGATCCTGTTCGGCGTCGGCGTGCTCCAGGTGCTGACCACGGCGCCGCGCGGGATCGTCGACCAGTTCCCCAAGGACATGGCCAGGCTCGGGCGGTTCCTGTATCGCCGGGTCAACCGTCCCGCCCCCTCGACGGGTGCGGATCCGTGATCGAGGTCTCCGATCTCACGGTCCGCTTCGGCGGGGTGACGCCGCTTGACCAGATGAACGTCAAGTTCGACAAAGGCACGTGCGGTCTGATCGGGCCCAACGGTGCCGGCAAGACCACGTTCTTCAACGTCCTGAGCGGGTTCGTCAAGCCGGTGGCCGGCAGCGTGTCCGCGTTCGGCGACGACCTACTGGCGATCACTCACTTCCGCCGTGCCCGCTGGGGCGTGCGCCGCACGTTCCAGACGGAGCAGGCGATCGAGGAGCTGTCGGTGTTCGACAACGTCGCGATGATCCACGAGAACTCCAAGATGAGCGGGTCCACCCGCCGCCAGGATGTGCTCGAGGCGATCGCTTTCGTAGGAATGGACATCGATCCCGCCTCGCGCGTGGGCACGCTCGGCGCCGCGCAGCGCCGTCTGGTCGAGCTCGCCCGGGCGGTCGTCGGACGGCCGAGGCTGGTCCTGCTCGACGAGCCCGCTGCCGGTCTCCCCGACGAGGAGACCGCGCACATGGGCGAGGTGATCCGCCAGATCCCCGAGCAGACCGGCGCGATGACGATCCTCGTCGACCACGACATGAGCCTCGTGTCAGCGTGCTGCGAGGAGACCGCGGTACTGGACTTCGGCAAGATGATCGCCGCGGGGCCGACCGCCGAGGTGCTACGCGACGAGCGCGTGATCAAGGCTTACCTCGGCACCGAGGAGGTCGTGTGACCACGGCGGGCGACGTCCTGCGCATCGATGATTTCGTCGTCGCGCGCGGCGGGCGCAACGTCGTGCGTGGCGTCTCGCTCGAGATTCCGTCAGGTGAGATCACCGCGCTGCTCGGCCCCAACGGCGCCGGCAAGTCGAGCATGGTGCTCGCGATCGGCGGGGTGCTGAAGCCGGTTGCCGGCAAGGTACTGCTCGACGACCACGACTTCGCGGGCAAGCGCCCGGAGCGGATCCGCTCCGCGGGAATCGCGATCGTTCCCGAGGGCCGCCGGCTCCTCCCCGAGCTGACCGTCGCCGAGAACCTGCGGGTCGCCACGTACGCGCTGACCGGTTCGGACGCCGAGGCCGGGCACAGCCGCGCGCTCGAGTTGTTCCCCGAGCTCGAGAAGCGGCTCAACTACCCGGCCCGCTCGCTGTCCGGCGGCGAGCAGCAGATGGTCGTGCTCGCCCAGGCGCTCGTTTCCCACCCCCGGTTCGTGATCATCGACGAGCTGTCGCTCGGGCTCGCGCCCGTGGTCATCAACCGCCTCGTGCCGACGATCCGGTCGGTCGCCGAGGCGGGGGCCGGTGTCCTGCTGATCGAGCAGTTCGCGACGCTCGCGCTCGGGCTGGCCAACCGCGCGTACATCATGGAAGGCGGCCGGATCCAGTACTCCGGGATGGCCAAGGAGCTGCGGGACAACCCGGCGATGCTCCAATCCGCTTACCTGCTGCGGACCCGCAACGGCGCAGGCACCCCACAGCCGGTGACGGGCGCCCAGCTACGCCCGAAATGAATGTGACGTCGATCGAGCACGTGCTCGTGCTCAGCGACGACATCGACGCCACCCGCGACTTCTACTGCGCGGTGGTTGGTT
>DATKFF010000568.1:0-8937 GCA_035511595.1 Solirubrobacteraceae bacterium
TGGACGTGCTCGGTGAGCGGCCGCTCGTCGTCGATCAGCGAGAAGCTGAAGTTCTCGCCGGCCACCCGGACGCGGTCCGGATCGTCCACGCCGATCCGCAGCCCGGCGTACGGGGCGATCGTCGTGTAAAAGCGCTTGGACGCGGCGGGGTCGCGGACGCGGATCCAGAGGTGGTCGACGCGGCCGTCGGGCGCGGGGTCCTCGCGCTTCGTGTGCACCGCCTCCGCGCTGTTGCCGTCCGGGTCGAGCAGGAAGCCGCCGTAGTAGTCCGGGCCGTAGATCGTGCGCGGGCCCGGCGCGCCGTCGTCACGGTAGCCCGCGTCGATCCCCGCCCGCCAGAAGGCGTCCACGGCCTCTCGGGATGGCGCTCGAAAGCCGACGTGCAGGTGGCGGGTCACGGGGTGCTCGCGGTCCGTCGGCCCGATTGCCCAGTCGTCCCACTCGACGAGCTCGGCATCCGCGTGACTCGGCTCGGCGCCGAGCACGGAGAGGACAGTGCGGTAGAAGCGCTCGGACGCGGCGAGGTCCGCGACTGCGATGCCGACGTGGTCGAACATTCCGCCGAGGCTACCGTTGCGTCGCTGGTGAGAAAGGACCAGGCGCTCTTGGCGGTAGCGCCTGAGCAGATGGGTGCCGGTCAGTCGCACGCTCGCCATGGTTAGCGCGGAGGCGGTGTAACCGAGGGCGGCGACAGCGGCCGGCAGGTGCGCGGATCCTCGCAAGTAGACGGCCGACTTGTTCCGGCCGACTGCACCGGCTGAGCGGCGCGATCGTCGGTGGGGACGTGCTCACGCATCCGCTCGACCGCACCGCGGAGGATCCGGGAGACCTGGATCTGCGAGACGCCGATCCGTTTGGCGATCTCGCTCTGGGTCAGCTCGCCATGGAAGCGCAGGTGTACAACGCGCTGCTCACGCTCGGAGAGCCTTCTTGCCGCGGACGCGATCGTCAGGCTCGCGTCGATCTGCCCGAAGCGAGGATCCTCTACGCCGAGCGCATCGGAGAGCGACCGGGACTCACCATCCAGCTCGTCGTGCGGCTCCTCCAGCGAGGCGGCGTGGTGAGCCGCCGCGGCCTCCAGCCCATCGATCACCTGCTCAACGGTCACCTCCATGTACTGCGCAAGCTCGGCAGCCGTCGGTGATCGCCCGAGTCGCGGGCTGACCGCTTGCTCGGCCTCCTCCACCTTGAGCGCCAGCTCCTGCGCGCCGCGCGGAACGTGAGCGGACCATCCCGTATCGCGGAAGTAGCGTTTCAGCTCGCCGAGGATCGTCGGTACAGCAAACGAGGAGAACGCCGTGCCGCGGTCCGGATCGAACCGGTCGAGCGCTTTCAGCAGTCCGAGGCTTGCGACCTGGAGCAGATCGTCAAATGGCTCCCCGGCCAGGCCGCCGTAGCGAGCGGCGAGCTTGCGCGCCAGCGGCAGGTAGCGCTCGACCAGACATTCCCGAGCGCGGAGGTCCTTGTCGCGTTGCCAGCGTTCGAACAACCCGGAACCCCTCTCCCGGCCAATCGCCGTGCTACTCATGACGACATCAGTCCTCCGAGTTCGCGGTCAAGCTAGGCCGCGGTCTGTCGGTTGGCGGCGGGCTTGGGGATCCGCCGGGACCCGATCTCTCGGTCAAGCGCGGTTCGTAAAGCCGCGCTTGGGGAGTTACACCACGCGAAGAGACGATCCAAGCCCGTGAGCTCAAAGACGCGGTGCACATCCCGCGGTCCGCGAACAAGCACGAGTTGGCCGCCCGAGTCGCGCAGCTGCCGCTCCGCTCGCACCAGCACGTGCAGACCGCTCGAGTCGATGAACCGCAGTCCTGACAGGTCGATGACCACCGCCACCCCGCCGCGCTCGGCGCGATCTAGCTGCTCCTGCAGCAGCGGGACGGTGGCGAGATCCAACTCGCCGCTCAACGTCAAGACCACGCCGAGCGGATGATCGACGCGGCGCACGTCGAACGGGGCAGGCATGGGCTCGACGCGTGTCCCGGCCTGTCCTTCGAAACCCTCGCGGCTCAAGCCCTCGTCGGTCGAGCCTTCCATCCCACCACCTCCGAATTCCGATGTAGACAGACCTGTCTATCTACACTAGACGGACCGGTCTGTCAAGGCTGGCTCGCGCGATCGCGTTGACAGGCGACCGGAGTACACGGACCGGTCTGTTTGATCCCGGAAGCTTCAGCGTTAGCGGGCAGACAGACCGTTATGTATGTTGGAGAAAGACCGGTCTGTTGGGCTACCATTTGCCGCCGTGGCCACCAGCCCGGAAGCTCCTGCTAGGTCGGGTGCGCGCGACCGCATCCTGGAAGCGGCGTACGAGCTGTTCGCCCGCCACGGCATCCAGGCCGTCGGCGTTGACGAAATCATCCGACGGGCGGCCGTCGCCAAGGCCACCTTCTACCACCAGTTCGCCTCCAAGGACGATCTCGTGCTCGAATTCTTGAACCTGCGCGAGCAGCGCTGGACGCTGGCCTGGATCGAGGGGGAAGCCAGCCGCCGCGCCGCCACCCCGGAGGAACAGCTGCTGACGATCTTCGACCTGTTCGATGAGTGGTTTCATCGCGAAGACTTCGAGGCCGACTCCTTCGTCAACGTACTGCTCGAGCTTGGCGCCGCTCACCCCGCCGGCAGGGCCAGCATCGAGCACCTCGGGAACGTCCGCGCGATCGTCACGAAGCTGGCCGAGGAAGCCGGCCTACGCGCCACCGAGTCGTTCACGCGCTCCTGGCACATCCTGATGAAGGGATCGATCGTTTGCGCCGCCGCAGGCGATGCCGAGGCCGCCAAACGCGCCCAAGCGATGGCCAAGCTGCTGATCGAACAACACCGGTAGGTCCGACACTAGCCCGGCTGCAGTTCCGCCCACACCTCGTATCCGTCGTCGTGCCGCTTGGCACCCCACCTTGCCGCCAGCTCCTCGACGATCTTCAGACCGTAGCCACCGAGCCCGAGCGGACGGTCGGTGACCCTGGCACCGCCTCCGGAGCGACCGGGGTCACGCACGGAGATTCGAAGCGAACGGTCCCGGCCGAGCGACACGGTCAAGAACTCGTCATCGCGACACAGCGAATGGCGGATGGCGTTGGTCACCAGTTCGCTCGCCACGAGCGTCGCGTCGGCGAGGGCCGGGCCGAGGGCCGAGCACTCCGTCAGCGCCTCGCGTGCTGCCTTCGGCGCAAACTCATCGCAACGCACCGATACGCACAGAAGCTCTTCGGCCACTCCCGGTTGCTACCCGAGAGAGCCGCTGGCTATCTACCTTGCTTGCGGTTTCGCGCTTTTTGGCTCGGGTAGCCCTTGAGCAGGAATGGCAGCAAGGGCCACCGACGTGATGCGATCTGCTGACGATGGGCGGGAAGAGACGGGGCTCGAGCGGCTGGACCGCAACACCAACGAGCTCGTGCAGGAGATGCGCGTGGCCGCCGTCGGCATCCAGGTGCTGCTGGCGTTCCTGCTCGTAGTGCCGTTCCAGACGGGTTGGAAGGACGTCACGTCGTTCGACCGCGACGAGTACTTCGTCACGCTCGTGTCGATCGCCATCGCCGCGGCGCTCCTCATCGCACCGTCGATCCACCACCGGATCCTGTTCCGCGAACACGAGAAGGATTACCTCGTACAGGTGGGAAACAGGCTCGTGATCATCGCCGCCGGATTCCTGACGGTGGGCTTCACCGGGATCTTCGTGCTTCTCGCGCACGTGCTCTTCGGCGGAGTCGCAGCGACGGTGGCCGGCGCCGTCACGGCGCTGGCGATCAGCGCCGTGTGGTTCGGGCTGCCGCTGAATCATCGCCGCCATCGCAAGACAGGAGGTTGTGATGCCGCCGCGAGGCGTCAAGAAGGGAACAAAGCGCTCCCGCCAGTACGGGCACATTAAGCAGAGCCAGCTCGAGCGCGGTGCCGGCGAATCGCGCGCCGAGGAGATCGCCGCGCGGACCGTCAATAAGGAACGCGCGCGCTCCGGGGAGTCCCGGCAGCGGTCGCGGACCTCGACGCAGGACATCTCGTCCTCGCGCCGCGGAGGGCTTCGCTCGGGCACCAACCGAACCAAGGGTCGCACTCGCGAGCAGCTCTACGCCGAAGCCAGACAGCTCGGGATCGAGGGCCGGTCGCGCATGACCAAGGCACAGCTCCAGCGCGCCGTCGATCGCCGGAAGTAGCCGGTCTCCTACGGCTGGTCACGCGGGAGCCTAAGTCAGCTGGCGCATTCGGACGCGGGTCTGGGCGAAGAACGGGTAGCCCGAGAGAGTGAGCGTTGGCGATACACCGGTAACCCAGACAAGTCGCCGCAGCGCCGTGCGCTCCCGCAGCACCGCAGGAGCAAGCCGCAGGACCGTGCTGATCGCGCTGGGCGCAAATGCGACCGTCACCGTGGCCAAGCTCGCGGGCGGCTTGGCGAGCGGTTCTGCCGCGTTGCTGGCCGAAGCCGGTCATTCCGTGGCGGACACGGTGAACCAGCTGTTTCTGCTCGTCTCAATCGCTCTAGCGGCCCGTGAGCCAACGCCCGAGCAGCCATTCGGCTACGGCAGGACGCGATTCCTCTGGACCTTCATGGCCGCAGTAGCGATGTTCCTGGCCGGAGCGACGTTCGCCATCGGGTATGGCGCATACCGCCTCGCGTCAAATACTGAGTCCGGCGGCTATTTGGCGGCATACATCGCCTTGGGCATTGCGTTGCTCGCGGAGGGCGGCTCTCTTATACGCGCTGTCCGCCAGACACGCAGAGAGGCAGACCGGGCGGAACTCCCGTTGGTGAAACACGTGCGGGAGAGCCGCGACCCCAACGTCAAGATGGTCCTTTTTGAGGACACCGCCGCCCTGCTCGGGATAGTGCTCGCCTTTGCCGGTGTCCTCGCCGGACAACTCACCGGCTCGCCCGTGTTCGACCCGGCGGCCTCGATCGCCATCGGCCTGCTCCTCGTCACCGTGGCAGCGTGGATGGGCCACGACACCTCACAGCTGTTGGTCGGCGCGGCCGCCCGCCCCGCCGAACGAGCCGCGATCGAGCGGACGCTCACCGAATTCGACCAGATCGAGGGGGTGGTCGATCTCCTCACGATGGTGCTAGGACCCAATTCGCTGCTCGTGGCAGCCCGCGTCGACTTCGCAAGTGGGCTCGGTGATGAGGACATCGAGCAGGCTTCCGAGGCGATCGACCGACGCCTGCGCGGAGTGGTCCCTGACGTCACCGAGGTCTTCCTCGACGCGACCACCGCGCCGCAGCGCTAACACCAGCCGACATCGTGACCAACGCTGACGCGCCTCGAGGCACTCGGACACGTCGCCCGCGTGCCTGGGAGAATCACAGGGGGTGGGGTCTCCGCAGACACTGAGCGAAGCGGACAGGCGGATCGTCGCCGGGTGGGCGGCGGACTGCGCACAGCGTGTGCTGTGGTTGTTCGAATCGGAAGCTCCAGGTGATAGCCGTCCCCGCGATGCCATCGCCCGAACGCGGGCGTTCGCCCGTGGCGAGCTCGGTGTCGCGGAAGAGGTCCGGCGTCGCTTCGTCGGAGGCTCGGTTGCGAGCGAGGTACTAACTCCGTCAGCGGCGGCTGCCGCCAAAGCAGCCGGGCAAGCCGCAGCCATCCCTCACATGGGCGCGCATGCCCTGGGTGCCGCCGCCTACGCCGCCAAGGCGGCTGGGCTTGCCGCCCCCGACCGCCCGAAGGCTGTCACCGACGAGATCCAATGGCAGCTCAGCCATATATCGGCGGCGACCAGAACCGCACTTCGGCAGCTCCCACCTGTCGGTGAGAACAGGTCCGGACCGCTGGGGCCCGGACTGCTCGCCTCCGGCCTGCTTGGCACGCTTATCCGCGATCTGCAAGCCGGCTTGGCGGGCGCCGAACGCTGACGTCCGTTTTGCAGTCAAGTAGCGACGGCGAAGACGACTAGATCGTCGTCGGAGCCGATCCGCCTCTCACGACCAACTTGCTCCCGCGCAAGGCCGCGGAACTGTGATTCCGTCAGCACTACGCGTGGCTTCCCTTGCGGACTACGCGTTGCGTGATTCGATCACCGCCTGTCGCTGCGACTGTCGATGCTCACTTATCGCAAGGAGCAGCATGATTCGCAGCAGACCAATTACGTTCGTCGCCCGCGCATCCGTGAGGGGCGGCGGCGATGCGCGCTAGCCCATCTGGGCGTCCAACGCCCGCGGCTAACCGGTCCGCCGGTGTGACACGGCTCGATCCCGAGGTCCTGGGCCTACATATCAGTCGCCTCTTGCGAACCGCCTGGGCGCTGTGCGGCTCGCGAGAAAGCGCGGAGGACCTCGTCCAAGACATGTTCGCTCGCATCCTCGCGCGGCCCCGATTTCTACGCGGTGAGGATGAGGTGGCCTATCTGATGCAGGCGCTGCGCAACACATTCGTGGAGAACAGGAGAACGGCCGCTCGTCGCCCCCACGTGGTCACGACGCTCGACGCGGTCAACGCGACGGACCGCCGAATGCCGGCGCGCCCGGAAGAAGCCGTGATAGTCGGGCAGGTGTTCCCTGCAATCGCCCAGCTGCCAGAGCCCTTCCGGTTGGCCCTGGTGGCAGTAGACGTCGCCGGCCTCACCTACGGTGAGGCAGCGGAGGCCTTGGGCGCGAAGGAGGCGACGATAACGACTCGCGTATACCGCGCCCGGCAACGGGTCGCACGCGAACTCGCACCCCAGTAATTCGACGGTGGGTAATCAGACGGAAGCTGAGGCTGCGTTCGTTCTTCCCCCGACACCGGGCTCGCGATGGAACGACCGCGTCGCCCACACGGGCGGGTCACCGTTCGCCAGCGGCGAGCGGCGTGCGTGCGCCGGGCTGGCGAAGGTGTGGCTTGAGTTGGTGGCGGGACTTGACTCCGAGCTTGCGGAATGCTTTGCGGAGGTGGTAGTCGACAGTGCTGGGGCTGATGAACAGCTGCGCGGCGATTTCCTGGTTGGTGGCGCCGTCGGCCGCTAGCCGGGAGATCTGTGCCTCCTGGGGCGTCAGCTCATCGCGGGTCTCGACAGTCCGCTTGCGAGCGTGCTCGCCGGTCGCTTCGAGCTCGACCCGGGCGCGTTCGGCGAAGGCTTCCATTCCGAACTCCGTGAACAGTTCGTGGGCGGTGCGTAGCTGCTCGCGGGCGTCGAGCCGGCGGCGCTCGCGGCGCAGCCATTCGCCGTAGAGGAGGTGCGCGCGGGCGAGCTCGACGCGGACGTGGGTCCGCTCGAGTCGCCCGATCGCCTCGCGATAGAGCGGTTCGGCGGCGTCCCCTTCGGCCAGCAGCGCCCGCGAGCGGGCCTCGATCCCCAGCGCCCAGTCGGTGCCACTGGCCCGGGTTGTCTGCGAAAGCTGGCCGAGGGCGTCGGCCGCGAGCTCGGGCTTGCCGCTGCGGGCGGCCGCCTCGATTAGCTCGACTAATCCCCAGTTGCGCCACCAGGAGGGGTGGGTGTCCTCGGCGGCCTGCTGCGCCGCGGCGAGCGCATCCTCGTAGCGGCCCAGGCCGTTGTGGAGCACAGCGGTCGCCCAGCGGCCGCGACGCGCGACCTCGTTCGTGGCGTTCTCGATCAGCTGGGCGGCCTCGGCTTCGCGGCCGTGGAAGCTGACGTGTGCCAGCCCGACGTGCGGCGCAAGGCCGGCGCCCGTCGCCTCGTTGACCGCCGCCAACTCCTCGAGCAGCGAAGAGGCCATGGCGAACTCCCCCGCGAACAGATGCACCGTCGAGCGTGTCGCCAGTGCCAAGGGGAGGACGCTCAGTGCACCGGCGTCACGCGCTAGCTGGACGAACCGCGCCGACAGCACATCCCACGTCTCGTCGTCCCACAAGAAGGCCGCGACACGGGATGCGAGCGACAGCCACCGACGCCCTTCGCCTCGGGAGATGTCCTCGTCGCGGAAGGCGCTGACCGCCGTCCGCAACGTCGGTGTTCCTGCGGCGTATCCCTCTGTGATCAACAGCCCCAGGCCATCCAGCAGGAGATCAGACGCGCGCGAAGGCTGCGACGATGGAGGCGCCGCTCTGGCGGCCCGCGCAGTCTCCAACACACTTTCGTCGCTCGCGAGGATGCCGGGGAAGAACACGGCGGTGAGCGCTTCTAGATAGGTGTCACGGGCGAGCCGCTGATCGAGTGACTCGAGCCGCTTGGCGGCCTTCAGCAACAGCGGTGGAGCGTCGCTGCCGCGGCCCAGCGAGAATGCGATCTGTCCGCGCAATAGGTCGACTTGGGCGCGCTGGAGCTCGTTCAGCTGTCCGGACGCCGCGATGCCAACCAGTCGGAGCGCCGCGTCGAACCCGCCGGCCTGGTGCTTGGCCTGCGCCGCGGCCAGCGCGCGCTCAGCCCGGCGCGCCCGATCGGGCGTGAGCACGGCCGCTCTCTCCAGGAAGGCGGCAGCTGCCGCCAACCCACCGCGCGCCTGAGCGCGACCGGCGGACAGCTCAAGCTCGGAGGCGACGTCCTCGTCGAAGCCCGGCGTCGCTTGCGCGAGGTGCCAGGCGCGGCGATCGGGATCGACCTCGGGATCGGTCGCGTCGGCCAGCGCATGATGCGCGGCCTGCCTTTCCTCCGTCGAGGCCGCTCGATAAACGGACGAGCGGACCAGCGGGTGACGAAAGGTCACCCGCGCGCCGATCGTCAGCAGCCCGTCGGTGTACGAGGCTGCCTGGGGGCCGATCCCGAGCTGTGCGGCCGCGCGCCACACCAGCACCGGGTCGCCGACAGGCTCTGCCGCCGCGACCAACAACAGCCGCTGGGTCTCAAGAGGGAGCGCTTCCAACCGGCGCCGGAAACTCTGCTCGATCCGCCCCGACAGCCCCGGCGCGTCCAGCAACCCGAACCCGCCCGCCAGCTCCGCCGGCGTCAACCCCCGCGGCAACTCCAACAACGCCAGCGGGTTGCCCCGCGTCTCCGCCACGATCCGCTCTTGCACCCGGTCATCCAACGGCACACGCAACACCAAGCCCAACAAAGCGCGCGCGTCACCAT
>DATKFF010000569.1:0-3063 GCA_035511595.1 Solirubrobacteraceae bacterium
CTCCGACACGAGGCCGAGCACCCCAAGCCCAACCATCAACCTGTCCGGAGCCTCCCCGGATCGCAACCCAAACGCGACCTCGAGCGCCTCGCGCTGCGGACCGGGCAGCCGCCCGAGCGCACCCGTCATTCCGCCACAGAACTGATGCAACCCCGCGTACGCGAGCTCCATCTCAGACTCGACACCCGCCGTGCGCATCACCCGACAGTCCCCCACCACGCCGGCCAGATACTCCAACAACGCAGTCTTCCCGATCCCCGCCTCACCCCGGACAATGAGGACGCGGCTTCGGCCGGACCGGACATCGACCAGCAGCTCGTCCAGAGCGGCCTGTTCGCGGTGACGGCCCCAAAGGGACCTCAGCGGAGCGGCACCAGCCCAGCTGTCGGGTGCGAAATCGGTGGCTGCCGCGGTGATGCTGGTCTCCCTCGCGAAGACTGTCGGAGTTCTTGCCGTGATCCTGACCAGAAGCGTTTGGATCCTCTTGAGTCATGCGACTGAATCTCGGCTCCGCGTATGACTTTTGACGTGGCTGCAGCAGCGCGGCTCGCTGGGACCTAACCCCCTGCGTGCGTCGGCCTGCTAGCACCGGGTTCCGGCGCCCCGGACCGGTGACGGCGCCGTGGTCCACGAAAGGAAGGACTCACGATCACCCCGGGCGAGCACGAAAGCGAGTCTCGACCCATTCGTGACCGCGCACCTGCTGTTCGCCAATTGCCTGAGCGCTGCGGCCCATGTGGCCTGGCAAGCGGCGACGTTCCTGTGTCCGCGCTGAGCGGGTCAGCCGCGACGGGCGGCGGGATATGTGAGACCAAACAACCCGCCCGCGATGGCCACGGCAGCGGGACCAGCCAGCCGTCTTCCGGGCGGCGGCTCGGGTGAAACGGCTCGCCGTGCTGGGTGAGCGGGCTCCCGTCGGGACCGGTCAGACACTGAAGCGTTGGGATCAGCGCTAACACCTCGCGACGGCAGGCGGCCGCCTTGGCTGATCCGACAGTCAGGATCGCAAGCGGCTCCTCGATAGAGTCCTGTGATAGGTTCTGCGTACTGATATCGATTGGGCTGGAGGTGGCTAATGCGGCGCTCAGACGGCCGCTGGGACGCGATCGTGGTCGGCTCAGGCCTCGGCGGGCTTACTACGGCGGCCTACCTTCAAACGAACGGAATACGCACGCTTGTGCTCGAGCAGTACGACGTGCTGGGCGGCTGCTCACACGTATTTCGGCGCAAGCGCAAGTTCGAGTTCGACGTTGGCCTGCACTACATCGGGGAGTGCGGGCCCGGCGGGACGTTTCCGACTGTGCTCGGTGGTGTCGGACTACGGGACCGAATCGAGTTCTTGGAGATGGACCGCGATGGATTCGACACGCTGATCTTTCCCGGCCTCGAGTTCCGCGTTCCGCAGGGGTGGGACAGGTATCTCGCCCGGCTCATCCAGTTGTTCCCCGACGAGCAGCCCGCGCTCGAGCGTTGTGTGGGCGTTCTCCGCGCGGTCAGCAGTGAGATCGGCGCGACCGCGATGCCGACGGCGGACACGTTTTCGAGCTACGCCGAGCAGGCGCCGACGGTGATCGAGTGGGGCCTGCGCTCCCTCGGCGATCTGTACGAGACGTGCGGGCTCGGTCGCGGAGCCCGCGCGGTGATCGCTGGGCAGACGGGCGACCACGCGGCCCCGCCCTCACGCGTCTCAGTGGGAATGCACGCAAGTCTGCTCAACCACTTCATCGTGGATGGGGCCTACTACCCCAAGGGCGGCGGCCAGGTCTTGGCCGCCCACCTGGTCGACGTCATCACCTCCCACGGCGGCCAGGTTCGTACGCGCGCACGCGTGGAGCAGATCCTGATGGACGACGGCGCCGCGGTCGGCGTGCGGCTTGTGAATGGGGAGACTTTCGGCGCCGCAATCGTCGTCTCAAACGCCGATGTAAAGCGCACGTTCGGGGAGCTCCTCGAACGCCCGCAACGGTCCGGAATGACCGAGCGCGTCTGCGGCTACCGAATGGCACTGCCCCTGTTCTCGGTGTACCTCGGCCTGGACATCGACCTCCGGGAGCAGATGCCGAACACGAACTACTGGTGCCACCCCGACCTGGATCCGGACGCCGTGTATGAGGCTGCATACGCCGGCGAGATGCCCGCGAACCCATGGATCTACATCACCTCAGCGTCGGTGAAGGACCCGCACAGCAAGCACCTCGCTCCTGACGGGCACTCCAGTCTTCAGATCCTGACCGTCGTGCCGCCCGGATATGAGTTTTGGGGTATTCAGGAGGGCCCGGCCGCCGGTGAGCGCTACAGCCGCACGTCCGTCTACCGGGAGGCCAAGCGACGCGTCGAGGAGGCTGTCATGGCTCGGGCCCTCGAGATCCTCCCTGTGATGGACGGGCACATCGTCTGGCGAGAGTCCGCGACACCGATCACCCAGGAGCGGTACACGCTCTCGAGCGACGGCTCCTGTTACGGGATCGAGCACACGACGGACCAGTCGGGCCCACTGCGCGCGAGCACCAAGACGGACATCGACGGTCTGTTCCTCGTAGGCGCGAGCACGGTCTCGGGACACGGGATCGTTGGGGCCATGCGGGGTGGCGTGGCGACCGCTGGAGCCGTCCTCGGACGTGACCTCGGAAGCGAGATCCGTGCGGGCAGCGTGTTCGCAGACCCCGCGCGTCTGACCGCTGGCGGGCCGGGTTGGGATCCGCTGCGCGCGTGTCGGGGTCATTCCCGCAAGGAGCGCTCAACATCGAGCAAGCATCCGCCGGTGGTGGCGTGAGGAGCAGGGAAGCGGCGCCCGACTGGAATCGCTTCTAGCGAGGAGCGATCCGCGTTCGTCTCGGGGGCCGAGCCGTGGCCGTCTGGTCCTCGAGTTCGCGCTCGAGCTCGCCGCATACGGCGAGAATGCCCTCCTGCAGACCCCGGCCATAGCGGGCTGCCATAAGGGGCGCGGCGTCTCCTCGCGCTTGGATCTTGCGAGCCAGCGGGAGGATCTTCCAGTCGAACTGCTCCAAGGCTCGTTCGGACCGCTCGCGCATTCGTCGAACGATCTCGAGCGCCTCCTGGTTT
>DATKFF010000570.1:0-2492 GCA_035511595.1 Solirubrobacteraceae bacterium
CGGGCAAACGGTCGCCGGCGGCTCCGGGCTGGTGGCGCATTTCGCCCCCAACGAGCGGCGGACGATCCGCGCGCTGAGCGACGCGCGGCTGGTATTGGTGCTGGCGCCGTGGCCCGGCGTCGGGCACCCCTCGGCGCGACCTGCGGCGGCCTAGCCTGCGGCGGCCGCGAGCCGGCCGGTGACGGTGTTCTCGCCGGCGCTCGTCCAGATCACGTCCTCGCGGCCGGGGCCGACCCCGATCATCGCGACCGGCACGCCGACGAACTCCGACAGGAACTGCAGATACTCACGCGCGGCGGTCGGCAGGTCGGCCTCGGTCCGGCACTCCCGCAGATCCTCGGACCAGCCCTGAAGCTCCTCGTACTCGCCTGAGGTGTGGTGCAGCACCGACTGGTGGTATGGGAAGTCGTCGAACTCCGCGCCCTCGCCGCCGCGGTACCGCGTGGCGACGAGCAGCCGATTGAATCCGGAGAGAACGTCGAGCTTGGTGATCGCCAGCGCGGTGAGCGTGTTGAGGCGGGCCGCGTAGCGAAGCGCGACGAGGTCCAGCCAGCCGACCCGTCGCGAGCGGCCGGTCGTGGTGCCGTACTCGCCGCCGCGTTCACGCAGCAGCTCGCCGCGCTCATCGTCGAGCTCGGTCGGGAACGGACCGGCACCGACGCGGGTCACGTACGCCTTCGCGATCCCCCAGATCTCGTCGATGTCCTTCGGTCCGACGCCCGCCCCGATGCACGCCGAGCCGGCGACGGGGTTCGAGGAGGTGACGAATGGATAGGTGCCGTGGTCGATGTCGAGCAGCGTGCCCTGGGCGCCCTCGAACAGGACGGTCTGGCCGCTGTCGAGCCGCTCGTGCACGAGCTTGGTGGTGTCGGCGATCAGCTGCTCGATCCGGTGGCCGTAGTTGAGGTACTCCTCGGTCATCGCCTGGAGGTCGAGCGCGGGATCCCTTGCGAACGGCCGCAGCGAGAGGCGTTTGGGCTCCATCGCGGCGACGATCTTCTTCTTCAGGATCTTCTCGTCCAGCAGGTCCTGAACACGGATCCCGAGCCGGGCCGCCTTGTCGGCGTAGCAGGGGCCGATCCCGCGGCGGGTGGTCCCGATCTGGAGCTTCCCGAGCTTTGCCTCACCGGCGTGGTCGAGCAGCAGGTGGTAGGGCATGATCAGGTGGGCGTTGGCGGAGATCCGCAGCGAGTTGATGTCCACGCCCCGGCGCCTGAGCTCCTCGAGCTCGTCGGTCAGGACCTTCGGGTCGATCACGACCCCGTTACCGATCACGCACAGCTTCCCGGGATGCAGGATTCCCGACGGGATCAGGTGAAGCTTCCAGGTCTGTCCGCCGCGGACGATCGTGTGGCCCGCGTTGTTGCCGCCCTGAAAGCGCACAACGGCGTCGGCCCGCTCGGCGAGCAGGTCGGTGACCTTCCCCTTGCCTTCATCGCCCCATTGGGCGCCGACGATCACAAGTCCTGGCATCGACGCTCAGTGTACGAGGGCGACGGCCGGATACCCGCCTGAGCTACGGTCACCCCGATGCCGGTGCACGAGTCAGCCAGCCGAGGCTTTGAGCGTCAGGCCGATGCGTACGAGCGTGGGCGTCCGGCTTATCCGCAGCAGGCGACCGAGTGGCTGACGACCGCGCTCGGGTTGGGTCCGGGGCGGACCGTCGTGGACGTCGGCGCCGGGACGGGGAAGCTGACGCGCGCCCTGCTGTCGTCGGGGGCGCAGGTCGTCGCAGTGGAACCGGTTACGGCGATGCGCGGCGTCCTCTCACGCGAGCTTCCGACGGTGCGCGTGCTCGACGGCACCGCCGAGTCGCTACCGCTCACGGACGGGGCGGCCGAGGCGATCGTCGTCGGACAGGCCTTCCACTGGTTTGACCAACCGGCGGCGCTCGCTGAGTTTCATCGCGTTTTGGTCCCGGGCGGACGGCTCGGGCTCGTCTGGAACGTCAGGGATCGCATGCAGGAGCTGCAACGCGCGATCGACGAGATCACCGAGCCGCTGCGCGGCGACGCGCCGTCGCACGCCGGCGGCGAGTGGCGGGTCGCCGTCGGGAGCAGCGCGCTGTTCACGCCGGTCGAGCAGTCCAGCGTCCCGTTCGCGCTCGAGCTCGACAGCGACACCTTCGTGGACCGGATCGGTTCGATCAGCTTCATCGCCGCGCTCGACGATCCGCGGCGCGCGCAGGTCCTGGAGCGGGTGCGCCACTTGGCCTCAGAGCATCCGGAGCCGTGGTCCTACGTGACCGAGCTGCTGGTCTACGAGCGCAGCTGAGGGCGCTAGCGGCTGAGCCCGAGCTGCGAGTCCATCCGGCGGTCGTGTCCGAGCAGCGGCAGCTCGTCGCACATCTCGGTCAGCCGTGAAACCGTCCGCTCGGTGATCTGCTCGCACAGCGCCTCGCGGTCGAGGATGTTGGTGGTGATCACGATCGAGCGCTGGTCCTCGTAGCGCCCGTTGACGATCGAGTAGAGCTCCTCGAGGACCCAGTCGGT
>DATKFF010000571.1:0-2541 GCA_035511595.1 Solirubrobacteraceae bacterium
AGTGATGCCCTGGACGATGAAGGTGGTGCTGTCGTCGATCAGGACGCTCATGCCGCCGCCGTCGCCCCCTGGATCTTCTCGACGGCGCGCCGCGCCGCCTCGTGCAGAGAGACGCTGCGGTCGGCGTACTCGACGCCGTACTTGTCGAGGATCTTGAACCCCTCCTCCTCCCAGGCGCCGGGAATCCGGAAGATCGCGATCTTCTCGGCCGGGTCGTACCCCAGCTCCAGGCACGCCTTGATCACGCCGCGGGCGACGATGTCCACGCGGGTGTTGGAGACGATCGACATCATCACCGCGATCTTGTCGACGCCGGGCTTTGAGAGCACCAGCTTCGTGAGCCCAGCGGCCTTGCTGACCGACGGGTTGCCGCCGATCTCGCAATAGTTGGCGGGCTTGCCGCCGTGAGCCCGGACCGCGTCGAACAGCGTCAGCGAGCCGCCGCCGGCGCCGATCACGAGCCCGAGGTTGCCGTCGAACTCGGTCACGTTGCCGGCGACGCCGCGGTGATCCTGGGCGTCGACCTGCTCGCCGGCGAGCTCGAACGGGGTGGGCTCACGGGCCTGGCGGGTCTCCTCGTCGCCGACCCCGAGTTCGTGTAGCAGCGCCTTCTGGCGCGGACGGGCTTCGTTCTCCATGTCCATGTGCGCGTCGAGTGCGACGAACGAGCCATCCTCGAGCTCTCCCAGCGGGTTGATCTCGGCGAGCGTCATGTCGTTCTCCAGGAACAGGCGGGCCAGCCGCGCCAGGATCGGCGTCAGCCGGTTGAGCGCCGAGCCCGAGATCCCGAGCGAGGCGATCACCTGCTTGGCCTGCCAGTCCGAGAACGGCCTGATCGTCGAGAAGTGGCCGCGCGCGACGTGGTCGGGGTGCTGCTCGGCGACTTCCTCGATGTCGATCCCACCCATGTCCGAGAACAGCATCACGGGGCGCTTGCGCAAGCCATCCCAGACGACCCCGGCGTAGTACTCGTGCTTGACCGCGGCCTTCGAGTCGACCAGCACGCCGCGGGGCATGTGGCCGTTGATCTCGAGGTTGAGGACGTGCTCGGCCCAGCGCTCGGCGTCCTCGGGGGTATCGGCGAACTGGACGCCGCCGGCCTTCATCCGGCCGCCGGTCAGCACCTGCGACTTGATCACCACCGGGCCGCCGATCTCCTCGGCGATCCGCCGCGCCTCCTCAGGCGTCTTGGCGAAGCCGTGTTTGGTGACCGGGATACCCGCCTTGGCGACGATCGCCCGCGACTCGTACTCGAAGAAGCGCATCGACGGCGCGGGAGGCTAGCGAAGCAGCGCCCTCGCAGCGCTGCGCCAGCGCGCCAACGGCGAAGCGGAGTAATTCACTCGAAATTATGTTATACCCTCTGACCACCAATCCAACAAACCTGATCGAACTTGACGCTTTTACGAGAGGACCACATGACACGAGTACGCAACTTCCGGCGCGGTTGGCTGGCCGCGGTGATCGCTGTCCCCGCGGCGCTGGCGCTCGCCGGGTGCGGCGGCTCGTCCGACAGCACGACCAACGCCGCCGCGACCGCGTCGCCCTCGAGCTCAGGCGGCGGCTCGAGCACGCAGCTCGCCTTGGTCGCGTACTCGACCCCGAAGAAGGCCTATGACGCTCTGACCTCCGCCTTCGGACAGACAACCACCGGCAAGGGGATCTCGTTCGGCGAATCGTTCGGAGCCTCAGGCGCGCAGAGCCGGGCGGTCGCGTCCGGTCAGCCCGCGGACGTGGTGGCGTTCTCGACGACGCCCGACGTCACCCGTCTGGTGAAGGCCGGGATGGTCGCGAAGAGCTGGAACGCCAATCCCGCGAACGGGATCGTGAGCGACTCGGTCGTCGTGCTGGTCGTGCGCAAGGGCAACCCCAAGCACATCACCGGCTGGGATGACCTTGTCAAACCCGGCGTCGACGTGATCACGCCGAACCCCTCGACCTCGGGCAGCGCGCGCTGGAACATCCTCGCCGCCTACGGCGCCCAGCTGAAGGAGGGAAAGACGGCGGCGCAGGCGCTGGCCTACGTCAAGACGCTGCTGACCAAGAACGTCAGCGTCCAGCCGTCGAGCGCCAGCGCGGCGCTGCAGACCTTCACGGGCGGCAAGGGCGATGTGCTGATCGACTACGAGAGCGACGCGATCGCGGCGGTGAAGGCCGGGGATGCGGTGCAGTACATCGTCCCCAACCAGACGATCCTGATCGAGACGCCGATCGCGGTCACGTCGAACAGCTCGCACTCCGCGCAGGCGCGGGCATTCGTCAACTGGCTGTGGTCGCCGGCGGCACAGACGATCTGGGCGCAGAAGGGATACCGCCCGGTGCTCGCCTCGGTCGCGAAGCAGTTCGCCAGCAAGTTTCCGACGCCGCCGCAGCTGTTCACGATCAAGACGCTCGGCGGCTGGACGAAGGTCGACAAGACGTTCTTCGGGGCGTCAAGCGGCCTGATCACGAAGATCGAGCAGGCGGCGGGGGTGCCAACTGTCTCCAGCTGACGCACTAGCTCCCCGCGCGGCGCTCGCGCCCGCCGTCGCCCGGCGGCGG
>DATKFF010000572.1:0-3773 GCA_035511595.1 Solirubrobacteraceae bacterium
TTTCGATGTCGAGCGAGCTGTTCTCTGAGTTGGTGTTGCGATCCGGCAGCACGCTGCGAAACCGGATCGCGAAGGCGGCGATGGAGGAGGGAATGGCGGGCAGCTCGCAACTCCCCGACGAGCGGCTAACCGAGCTGTACCGCCGCTGGGGGACAGGCGGCGCAGCGCTTCTGATCACTGGCAACGTGATGGTGCACGCCGAGGCGCTGACCGGGCCCGGCGGGGTCGTGCTCGACGATCGCGCACCGCTTGATCCATTCACTCGCTGGGCGGAGGCCGGGAAGGCCGGCGGCGCCGCGGTCTGGATGCAGATCAGCCACCCCGGCCGGCAGGTCCAGGCGGCGATGCCAGGGGTGGTCTGGGGGCCCTCAGCGGTAGCGGTCGACCTCGGGCGCCACAGCAAGCGCTTCGGCCGGCCGGTAGCGATGAACGGGTCCCAGATCGAAGCGACCATCGAGCGGTTCGCGACGACCGCCGGCCTGGCCGAGCGAGCCGGGTTCGACGGTGTCGAGGTGCACGCCGCGCACGGCTACCTGCTCTCGCAGTTCCTCTCGCCGCTCGTGAACAGGCGCGGGGATGGGTGGGGCGGATCGTTGGAGAACCGGGCTCGGCTGCTGCTCGATGTCGTGAGCGCGATCCGCAGCGTGGTGTCTCCGTCGTTCGCGGTCGCCGTCAAGCTGAACTCGGCGGACTTTCAGCGCGGCGGGTTCGACGCGGATGACGCGGTGAGAGTGATCGCGATGCTCGCGCCGCTCGGGGTCGACGTGGTCGAGCTGTCAGGCGGTAGCTACGAGAGCCCCGCGATGGCCGGCCGGCCGGCGGACGCTCGCACCGCGGCGCGCGAGGCGTACTTCCTGGAGCTCGCCGCCGAGTTCGCGCGGACCAGCCCGCTGCCGCTGATGCTGACCGGCGGGATCACCCGCCGCGAGACCGCCGAGCACGTTCTCAGGAGCGGCGTCGATCTGGTCGGCATGGGCACCGCCATCGCGGTCACGCCCGACCTCCCGGATCGTTGGCGCAGCGGACTCGAGTCGAGCGAGCGCCTGAAGCCGGTTGGCTGGTCGGACAAGACGCTCGCGTCGGCGGCGAGCATGGCGCTCGTCCGCCACCAGATGCGCCGGATCACGCGCGGCAGGCGCCCCACCGGCAGGACCCACCCGGTGCACGCGCTCCTCTGCGACCAGCGCGCGCAACGGCGGGCGCTGCGCCGCTACCGCGCATGGCTGGCTGCCCGGGCGTGACGCGGAGGGCCTGTTCCGACGGGCTTGACAAAATTATTAGCGGCTACTAATCTCTCCATAGTTAGCACTCACTAAGTTCCTGGAGAGAGCCGATGACCACTTCTTCGAACCGCATCCGCCCTTCGAACCCGATCCACCCTTCGAACCCCATCCGCCGCACCTGGACCCTCGCGATCGTCTCCGTCGGGCTGTTCATGGTGGTGCTCGACAACCTCGTCGTGAACGTCGCGCTGCCGAGCATCCACCGCGACCTCGGCGCCTCGATCCAGGCGCTCGAGTGGACGGTCAACGCGTACGTGCTCGCGTACGCCGTGTTCCTGCTGACGGGCGCCGCGCTCGGCGACCGCTTCGGCCGGAGGCGCATGTTCATCGCGGGAATCGCGCTGTTCACGGCCGCGTCGGCGGCCTCCGCGCTCGCGCCCTCGAGCGACCTGTTGATCGCGGCACGCGCCCTGCAGGGTGTCGGCGCCGCGATCGCTACTCCCCTCACCCTGACCTTGCTCGCCGACGCGTTTCCGCCGCAACAGCGTGGACTCGCGCTCGGGGTGTGGTCTGGGATCAGCGGGATCGCCGTCGCGCTCGGCCCGCTCGTCGGCGGCGCCGTGATCCAGCTGAGCTCGTGGCACTGGATCTTCTGGCTGAACGTGCCGATCGGGCTGGTGCTGATCCCGCTCGCCGCGCGACGCTTGACCGAGAGCTACGGAGCCTCGAAGCGGCTCGACCTCCGCGGACTGGCGCTGGCGTCCAGCGGCCTGTTCGGGATCGTCTTCGGACTGGTGCGCTCGCAGTCGCAGGGCTGGACCAACCCGGTGATCGTCGCCGCGCTGGCCGCCGGCGCGCTGCTTGTGATCGCGTTCATCGCATATGAGCTGCGCGCTCGCGACCCGATGCTGCCGATGAGCTTCTTCGCCAACCGGGGCTTCGCTGTCACCAACGCCGTCTCGCTGGCGATGTACTTCGGGATGTTCGGGTCGATCTTCTTCCTCAGCCAGTTCCTCCAGGACGTCCTGCACAACACGCCGTTGCAGGCCGGCGTGAAGCTGCTCGTGTGGACCGGCGCGACGATGATCGTCGCCCCGCTCGCCGGCTTCTTCTCCGAGCGCTACGGCAGCAGGCCGTTCCTGATCGCCGGGCTGGCGCTCCAGGCGCTCGCGCTGGGATGGCTCGCGGCGATCACCTCGGTACATCAGACCTACGCGAGCATGATCGGCCCGTTCATCCTCGCCGGATCGGGAATGGCGCTCGTGTTCGCCCCCGCCGCCAACGCCGTCCTCTCATCCGTGCGCACCGACCAGGCCGGCCAGGCGTCCGGAGCGACCAACGCGATCCGTGAGCTCGGCGGCGTGCTCGGGATCGCCGTGCTCGCGACCGTGTTCACCAACCACGGCGGCTACGCGTCGCCGCAGGCGTTCGTCAACGGACTGATCCCCGCGATCTGGGTCGGCGTCGGGGTGCTCGCGGCCGGCGCGCTGATCGCGGCGGTGCTGCCGTTCAGCAGCCGCGCCGATGCGTCCGAGCACGCGGAGGCCGAGCGCGGCGCGCCCCCCGCCGAGCTCGCCCAGCTCGCCGCCTGAGCCCGCCGTAGCATGACGATCGAGCCGATGAGCACCACCAACAAGCCACGACGGCAGCGCGTCCCTGCGTCGGAGCGCCGGGACGAGCTGATCGAGGCGGCCGTCCACGAGTTCGCCAAGAGCGGTCTCCACGGCACCCCCGTCGATCGCATCGCCAGGCGGGTCGGGGTCGCGCAGCCGTATGTGTTCAGCCTCTTCCCCAGCAAGCGTGACCTGTTCCTGGCGGCGGTCGAGCGCGGCTTCGAGCTGATCGCCGAGACGTTCACGAGGGGAGCTCAGGAGTTCGATCCGGAGATCGCGCTGCCCGACACCGACGTCCTGACGGCGATGGGGCACGCGTACGTCGAGGTGCTGGACAAGCACCGCGACTACCTGCTGCTCCAGCACCAGTCATACGCGGCATGCGACGACGAGGTGATCCGGGAGCGGGTGCGCCACCTGTATGCGCGCCTGGTCGCGCACGTCGAGCAGCTGTCCGGCGCAGACTCCGAGCGGATCGACGATTTCTTCCGCTACGGGATGTGGCTGAACGTCGCCGCGGCGATGGGCGTGGAGGATCTGTCGTCGGCGTGTGAATGGATGCGCGCCGAGCAGGCCGGCTGACGGCGCCCGGCGACCGCAGGCTCTACGGCGCCCCGTTCCACAGCTGGCGGACGATGTCGTACATCTGCTGGGAGGTCTCGCCGTAGGAGGGGCAGCACGGCGGTCCTCCCGGAGCGTTGATCCCGATCTCCAGGTGGGGCGCGTCGGATTCTCCGACCTGACCGCAGCCCACCTCGGCGATCGGCTGTCCCGCGCTCACGTGGGCCCCGACCCGGACGAGCGCGGGCTTCGCGTGCCCGTAGTAGATGTCGCGCCCGGCCAGCGGTCCGCTTGCGACCTTCAGCACCGGCGCGTACGGACCGAACCCGTCGGCTCCCTCCTGGACGATCGTGCCCGCCGTTACCGCGACCTCGAC